>CAUZVF010000684.1:0-4236 GCA_963582955.1 Planctomycetota bacterium | reverse complement strand
CATCGCACTTTGTTTCAGGAATGAACGTCGGTTGTAATTCATGATTCTGCCACTCAAGAGATTGAAAACTTTGGGTGTCACCGCGCCAGCCAACCTCCGTCGATGGCCACAACGCTGCCGTGCATGAAGTTCGACGCGCTGGACGCCAAGAAAACGGCCAGCCCGGCGATTTCGTCTGGTTCTCCCCAACGGCCGCAGGGCACACGGTCCATGATCTGCGGTGCGCGGATGGGATCGTGCTTGACCGAATTGGGGTTATCGCAGTCGAAGTATCCCGGAGCGATACAGTTCACGTTGATCCCTCGGCTGCTCCAGGAATTCGCCAGCGATTTTGTGAGCCCCGCGATTGCGTGTTTTGCCGCTGCGTAAGCTGGGATCTGCAGGCCGCCTTCGAAACTCAACACCGAACCGATATTGATGATCTTGCCACGTCCGCGGCGGAACATGTGATGTGATGCCTGTTGCGACAGGTCGAAGGCGGCGTTCAGATGCACTTCCAGCAGGAACCGCCAATCCTCTTCCGGATACTCTTCGGGCGGAAAACGTCCGCCTCCGCCAGCGTTGTTCACCAGGATGTCGATGCGTCCCAAATCTTCGACGATTCGGTCGACGAGTCCCGTTCTGTGATCGGGAATTCCCAAATCGGCCGTCACATCCACGAATCGTCGCCCCGCCGCTTCGACAAGTCGTCGCGTTTCCTCGGCATTGCCCGTCCGCGAAACACAAGCAATGTCGGCACCGGCTTGTGCCAGTCCGACGGCCATCGCCTGTCCGAGTCCGCGCGAGGCGCCGGTCACCAGAGCGCCGCGGCCGTCAAGTTTGAACAGATCCAAAATCATTCAATCGCCTTTCAGCAGCGGATGCAGGGTTGAGTCGCCGGCGTGCTGGAATCGAAGTTCCTTTTCAGCCGCCTGTTGCCACGGTAAAGTAGTGTTGGGTGGGAAGCAAGCTGGGTACTTTGTGGGTTAAAATTGCTCTTCGTTGAAACGGAGGGCGGGAGGTCGCGAGATGTCTCTTTGGAGACGTGAGAAAGGACGGAGCGCCGTGGTTTCTCGACGGGAGTTTTTACGAGTCGGCAGTTTGAGTGTCGTTGGTTTGTCGGTCGCTGAACAGGCCGCTTTGGCACGTGTCCACGATATGGCGGGCCGGCGGAGCTGCATTTTTATCATGATGACTGGCGGAGCCAGCCAACTGGATACCTTCGATCCCAAACCCGATGCGCCCGCCGAAATCCGTGGCCCTCTGCGATCCATCGCAACCGCGATCCCGGGAGTTCACGTCAGCGAAGGACTGCCGGGCATTTCCCAACGTGCCGGCAAGCTGGCCATCGTCCGGTCTCTGTATCACGACGCCGCTCCGATTCACGAGACTGGTTTCCAACTGCTGCAAACAGGCCGGTTGTCGCATGGCGGTCGGAATTATCCCAGTTTCGGCTCCGTCGCGTCGCGAGTTTTCGGTCCGCGTGACGGAGTGTCTCCCTTCGCGATTTTGCCGCAGCCTATTCAAAACACCGGCGTCAACGCGTACCGCGGCCAGTCGGCGGGATTCATCGGAGACGAATTCGATCCCGTCATTGTTGGAGACGATGAAGCCGATTCACTTGCCGGTATCAGTCGGGCATCGGTCGAATTCGATCAGGCTCCCGAATCCGTACGACGGCGATATGGCGACTCTGGGTTCGGCCGGTTGTGTTGGCAAGCCGGCCAGTTGGTCGAGCAGGGCGTACGTTGCGTGACGGTTAATCTGTTTGACAGCCTGCACGGACAAATGACGTGGGACTGCCACGCCAGTTCAAGCGGAGCACCCAGTACGCTGTATGACTATCGCGACACATTGTGCCCGCGATTCGATCGGGCCTACTGTGCATTGATCGATGATCTGGAACGATCCGGATTGCTCGATCACACGCTGGTCGTTGCCACGGGTGAATTTGGACGGACTCCGCGATTGAATGAAAACGGCGGACGGGATCACTGGCCGACAGTTTGGTCGGGGCTGTTTGCCGGTGGCGGCATCCAAGGCGGCCAAGTCATCGGTGCCAGCGATCATCAGGGCGCGGAACCCATCGACAGACCAATCCACGCCGCCGAATTGACGGCGTCAATTTATCGAGGTCTCGGCCTCAGTCTCGACACGATGCTAACGACCGACGACGGAACCGACCTCGCTCTCGTTGATGCTCAGCCCGTCAACGAATTATTCGCATAGATGCTGTTCCAAAACCGGGTCTGTCACCTTTCGCTCCGCGAAAGCAGCGCCTGATTCGCACGGCGCTAGCCAAGAGCAACGAAGCTCAAATTACCAGGCTAGCGGGAACCGTCAGGTTCCTGGCCCCCACCAACCGTTTCCCGAATGTCGCACGTAATCCGAAACTCCACGTACAATGAGTACCATTAGGCCAGCGATTCCGCTCGCAGATAATGAATTCACAGTCTCGAAGCGAAAGGCGACTTTGAATCGGCATCCAGATGGTTGCCGTCGCGCTCACGCGAGTGGCGTCTTGGCTCTCATGATTACTTTGACTTGCCGTCGAATCTCGGCGACGGCACATAAAAGAATCCGCCGCCGCTACGGCCGAAGCCACCGCCTGTCTTAGCGTCGTCTTGGTTCTTGAATGGGGCGCTCATCCGCGGGTTCTGCAGTTCCTTCAGAAACTTGTCGATCTTGCGATGCGTTTTATTGGTGTGACGGATGATCAAGACTGCCTCGGGCACGATTAGAACATTTTTCGAGGCTTTGCGATCGGCGGCTTGCTTACGGCTGATTTGCAACTGCACCTTCTTGTCGCTCAATTGTTTCGGTTTGTTGCCGGGTTGATTCGATGTCGTCCGCGGCGAATCAACGATGGCATTGGCCGGCAGAGCGACCGCGCGTCGTCCCGTCATGACTTTGCGAATCGAACCGATGCGTCCGGTCTTTGTATCCGGAATTCCATTCAGAGACCAACTGAAAGGCTCGATTATTTCCGGAATGACTTTCAACAAATCTTCCGCCGTCCGGTCTTCCATCCGGTAATACTTCGTGACCACTTCGGACTCTCTGGCCTTGGCTTCTTCTGGATCGACCGGGCGCTGCTCGGTGACAACCGAGGCCGCACGCTGGTTTTCGAGGTATCGGCGAATCTCGGCGTGCACGTTTTCGGTTTGGCGAATGGCAAGCAACCATGCAACGGGCTGACGCACCAATCCGCCGTCACCGTCGGTTTCTTCCCATTCTCCGCTTGTTGTGTTGATAATCGCATCCACGAGACTTGCAGAACCGTTGCGTCGCACTTGCGGAGTCACCAAGTCGCGGATGTCGTAGATCACGATCGATTTCAATTCTTCCGCGGGAATCTTTGTTGTAATCCAGATGGCGGCATCGCGCACGACAGTCGTGCAACCAATGGGCTTGAGCAAGTATTTCAACGTCGTGGCCATCGACTTTCCACGCATCTCGAATGTGATCGTGGTGTCAGAGCCAACACCGTCCTCTTCCAGTGCGTTTAATTCCAACCGCATCCGGACGTTGTGGTGCTCGACAAAAAACTTGGCAACGTCCGAGAGTGACGCATCGACGAAATTGACAGTGACAATGTCCATCAAGCGGTCACGCATTTCGACATTCTCGGCGAGATCAAGTACTGTCGATTGTTGCTCGAATTCTGTCGCCTCGGTGTCAGTGTGTTTGCCAAATGCGTCGAGTAATGCGGCAAATTCTCGATGATTGTGATATCCGTGCCTGACTGATATCAGATCGCCCACTAAGTCCATCACGCCACCATCTCCATCGGTTTCTTCCCATGGCCCATTCGTAATCGCCAAGAGTGTGTCAAGGAGATCAGATTGTTCGAAGCCAGCTTGTAGCAGTTTGCGGACGTTGTACGTCTTAGATGTCAGTACTTCTGGGTCTTCATTGCCGATCCGGGTAGTGATGTGCAACAGCCCATGCTCAACGCGCCAATCGAGTCCCAATGGACGGAGAATCCATGACAGTGAGACATGCAGCGGAACATCGTTAGCCACCATGGTGATTGGTTCGTCAAGGCTGATTCCTTCCTCATTTAAGGCCGGTTCGTCAATAAGAACCTGCATACCGCTGCGATCTTGGATCGCTTTGCAGACGTCGGCGAACGGAGTCTCGGTGAATTCGATAGTTATCTTTTCACGAAGTGACTTGGGAAGATCTGAAGCGACGGTTTCAAGTGGTTTTGTCGTTCTTGATGCCGTCTTCTTTGAATTGCTGGCCTGTGTATCC
>CAUZVF010000683.1:0-4239 GCA_963582955.1 Planctomycetota bacterium | reverse complement strand
AACGAACCTAAAGCCATTTCCGATCCGGCCGCGAATTCTGAGTCTCGTTGCTTCCAACGCCGTGCGACTTTACGAAGGCAACAGTGTTGCGCGATGTAACAGGCGTTGGTCACGAATCATCTAAGTCACGCGATTGTTCCGGCGGTATTGGTCGAGATTGACGTGCCGCTCTTTTCATCCGCCGTTTGCTTTGAAGCAATGATCATGCGCAACGCTTTCTTCGCGTGACGGCGGGTTAAGGAGTTTGTGTCGTTGCAGGTGTCTTTGAGTGCCGGGATTGCCGCTTTGGCGTCAGGTCCGATTTGACCGAGAGCTTCCGCGGCGCCGGCGCGAATGAAGTACGAGTCGCTGGTCAGCAGCTTGATCAGGGCGGGCACCGCCGGCTTCGCGTCGGCACCGATCTGGCCCAGCGCGTGGATCGCGAATTCGCGCGTCTGCCCGTCCTGAAGCGACGCGACGAGTGGGGCGACGGCTGGTTTTGCTTCGGGGCCGACGCGCGCCAAATTCAGCGCGGCCAGTTGCCGCGAGCGGACCAGATCGTGGCTGAGGATTTCGATCAACGCGGCCACGTGCGGCCCGGTCACGCCGATCCGGCCGAGTGCAACGGAAGCCTCTTCCCGCAGGATTTCGTCTTTGAGGAGTTGGATCAGCTCGCCCGTTGCCGCCAGCGCGTCCGGTCCAATGCGGCCCAGCGCGAAGACGGCGCTCCCGCGGGCGGAAATGTCGTCGTGCTGCAGCAGATCGATGAGCGCTGGCGTCGCCGCTCTGGCTGCGGGTCCGATGCTGGCGAGTGCCCGGCCGGCTTCGCGACGGACCGCGGCGTCCTCGTCCTGCAGTGCGGCGGCAATCGCTGGAACAGCCTCTTTCGATCGGGGACCGACCTGACCCAGCGCACGAATGCAAAAAACCCGAACGGTTGCCTCTTTGTCCTGGGTCGCCGCAGCCAGCTCCGCGACGGCCGAGAACGACGCCCTGTACCGACCGCGCGTCATGTCACCGGCAAATGCCCTGGCCGCTCGTTCGCGCCACGTGACGTTGTCTTCGCGCAGCACTTGCACAAGGGCGGGCGTTGAGAAAGGGACCGATGCCGCGAACGCGTTGCGAAGGCGACTCCAGTCGGTTCCTTCGGGAAAGGCCTTGAGCAACTCGATCAGCGTGGGAACAGCCCCCTCGCGGCGCGGACTGTATTCGCCGGAGCCCTCAACGAAACCGTATTCCTCGCGAAGCTCCAGCACCGTGCGGTCCAGAAGTTCCTGTGCCTGTGGATCGTTCTGTTTGAGCCGCGTGACGATTTTTGAGTGCTCGGCATCGATCTTCTCATCGGCAAACGCGAAACCGACTGACGGGACGATCGCGAGGCAGAACAGCGCCAGACCCATCAACAAAGAGGGAAACCACGCGTGGCGCTTCAGATATGCCGAAGGCATAAAACAACAAAGCCCAGGGTCGCGCAGCGCACCCTGGGTAAACGGTACCCAATACCCACACAAACCCCGAAGGGGTTTTACAACAGACGTCGCCTCAATCCCACACATATCGCTCATCGATCTCCAAACCGTATTTTTTACACAACCGCCGAAACTCATCTTGAAACGACTCGTGCCGATGATGCTCTTCCTGGTCGGCGATGTAATCTTTCAAGGCATCAACGTGAGACGGGCTGATCGAAAACGCGCCGTACCCTTGCTGCCAATGGAACTCGGCGAGACGCGGCTGTTCGGCTTTGACCCACTTCGACGAGTCGCGCTTCAAGTCGTGAATCAGATCCGCGATGTCGATCGTCTTGCCCAATCGGCAAAGGATATGCACGTGGTCTTCGACGCCACCGACAATCAATGCTGGTGATTTGAGGTTCTTGCAGATGCCCGCGAGATACCGATGCGTACGGTCGCGGAACTCGTTGTCCTTGAGACAGGGTTTTCGGTGCTTTGTTGAAAACACGATGTGGACGTAGATTTGGACTAACGACTGCGACATTTGTAAAACCCCTTCGGGGTTTGGGGTTGGTTGGCGGCACTCTCACCCAGGGTGCGCTGCGCGACCCTGGGCTTTGTTGTACAACGGCTTCGCCGTTCAAGCCAATCTACCGTTCGGGCCGATCAGGCGTTCCTGCCGTCACCGCCAACGCTTGTACCATGCGTCAATCTCCTCGCAGCGCTTCACGAGCGCGCAGAATGATCGGCGAGTCCGGCGGTTGCTCACCGGTATTACCGGCGAGCGACGTGGCAAACATGTGTGATCGCCACTCGGTGGAGACCTGATGCGTATCTTCCCAGATTGCTGCGAGATACTTGTAGGGGTGAGCGTCGTTGCCCTTGGCGAAGATCAAGCGCCGTCGGGCCTGCCACAACGCCTGCGAGTCGGGGTGCTGCCGGGCGAACGCAAGGGCCTTGCCCACGGCATGACCGTCCGTCGCTGACGAAGCGAGGATTTCTTCAGCGGCCACCTGTGGCAGGGCGGGAATATCGGCCGGCTCCAGGTGCAGGATGGTTCTTGATGGCTCGATGTTGCGAGCGGCTCCCCACGGTTCGGACATCCAGGTTACCGCCCGCATGAGCGTCATCAGTCGCACTTCGGGATCGACGCAGGCCCGAAACTCATAGTGCAGCGCGTTCATTCCCGTGTTCATGTGCAACTCATTGTTGTCTCCTTTTTCGATCCAGTACTTTTCTCCAGCCGCCAGGTGGATGGCGTCCCAGATCGATCCGGTTGTCAGTTTGCCCGTGGCGAGTTTTTGATACGCGAAGTGGAAAGACGTGTCCGGATCGCAGGATCGCAGCGCGGCCAGCATATCCAGAGTGGCGGCCCTGTCGCCTCGCGAATCCGTCCAGCCGCGCGGCAGTGGACCGAACTGCCTGCGCGCTGCTTCGATTCGAGGAGCCAGCCATTCCACCGACCAATGCCCTTGCCCGGAGTAACTTCGCGCCATCATGCGGAGTGCCGGTTCGGCATGTCGCCAGCCGATCACCGGCAGGATGCGAAAAGTGTTCGACACGCAGATCCACCCGTGCACACCTTTGCCGAGCGTGTACGGCACGAGCAGATCGAGCAGTTTTTGCCGGCCAGTCGTGTGGACGAGGACAATCATGGCCGCCTCGGCCGCGTCGTGATCGCCGCTGGTCATCGCGGCTCGATACTGCGAAAGCGCCTTGTCGGCAGGTGGCAGCGTTGCCGGTTTCTTTCGCCAGCCGAAATGCGCGTCGCCGGCATACCTGTTTTTCTGCCAGGCTTTGAAAACCCCGAGCCCGCCGAACATCGCCATCAGCCGCTCGTCGATCGGAGCGTCGAGACTCAACTGATGCGCCGAGTGAATCATGTAAATGCAGTGGTAGTAGCCGAAGTCACCGCCGTTTCGCAAGCCGGCAAGAAACAGCGCCGCCATGAACTGCCGATACGACAATCCTCGACGCAATCGCACGGCCAACTGTTCCACGCATTGGTCCAGCGGCGGCTCTTCGATCAACCGCACGATCGGCTCGATGTCAGGGTCGTACCGAACGGACCAATCCCGGCGTTTTGCCGAGTCCTCGTCGTCCGCCACGACGTGCTCAGCCCGCCAAGCTTCCCAACCCAAGAACTCCGCCGCCTACCGCAGCGGATCGCAAAAAGCTCCGTCGCGTTGAAGACTCGAACATGGCATTTTCCCCTGAATTGCGAAACGCGAATGTATCTTACAATCGATATATCGCCATACGCACTGCTTGCCAAGATTGTTTGTAACATAATCGTCAGGCAACTCGTATGTCGTCCGCTGAGCTTCTTGACACGGACCGCGTTCTCTTCAAAGGGCGCTTATCCCTCCGTGCGAACGATACTTTGCAGCGAGGTCAGGCATGTCGGATCGAGACGCGGAAGTGAGTTTTGGGAATCCTCGACCGAAGTCTTGTGGCGGTTTGACGGTCGGAGCGAGGACCTGAACGGCGACCCGAATGGTCCCCTAGACGGCGGTCGACTAGCCACCGGCGACGATCGTTGCCAATAGCAAGAAACTGCCAAATAAAAATGCCCTGGTAGTCATGAGTGTCATCGTTTTCTCCGAAGTCCAGAGTTACCGTGCTTCGAAAGATTCACAGCGACTCCCGAATAACGTGGTTGTCTTCGGTTTGAGGGCCATGTAAGTAGAAAACAGCAGACGCCAGCAGATGCGGGCGCCACTTGGGGCTGACGTGCCGATAGGTTTCGAAAATCGCCACGGGGAACTTCAGATCGTGTGCGTTGAGCGTCGCCTTGCGGCAAATG
>CAUZVF010000682.1:0-4240 GCA_963582955.1 Planctomycetota bacterium | reverse complement strand
GACCATTTCTTGCCGCAACCGGCGAATTGTTTCCACGAGCAATGCTTGGCCGTAACCACAACGCCGTTCGGTCTCGACGACTTCCAGATCCAGAATTCCGATCGCACGTTCCTGCCACGTGTCGATGTACAAATCCAATCCGACGACCGTCAACTCAGCGAATGACTGTCCGCCGTCCTTGGGGATCAGGCGAAAGCAAAGAGAATCGAGCCGTCCCAGCCGGGTCATCCACCACCATGTCGGATTGTCGGGCTGCGGCGAGATTTCAAGCTCCGTTTTTCGTCGAATGCGACTGAGTCGAAAATTAACGGGATCGCTCTTTTCAGCGACGTCGCGTTGAAAGATTCCGTGGCTTTCCGATCGAACATATCCCAGCGAATGGAAAAATGGATCGGCGTTCGCATCGGATTGCAGAAAACCAGACGGCTGGCTTCCTCCGTAAAGCCCAAAATAAAACGGATCAGCGGCCGGCGCGGGCCCCGCTTGGATGTGTTTGGCGCCGGCTTTCGAAAGCCGCGCGTTGGCACGAGAAATAAGTTCGCGACCAATACCCCGACGTCGGTGCTCGGGATGAACCAGCACTATGCAGATGATTCCATGATCCTTCGAAAGCCGTGATTTCGATTCGTCACAACCAAAGCCGACATGCACCATGCCAATGATCTGGTTGTCACTGCAGGCGATGATCAAATCGTTCGCGTCGAAATAGGGCTGAGCGAAATTCAGACTGTCCAACGCATCGTACGTAAATCCCCGCGCGGAACCGCGGCCCAATTCGCAGGCATGCCATAAGGCCACAAGTGCTGGCGGGTCCGCGTTCTGAAACGTACGATACTCAACCACGAATTCCAGCTCGTATTAAGGCGTGAGCGTTGTCCACGTCGACTGAACGGCATCGGCATGCCGCGAACGAATGACGCTAGCGCTGCGTCAGCCCCCGAACGGCCTCGACGATGGCGTCGGGAGTCAATCCGTATTTTTCCAGCAATCCCTGCGGATCTCCGCTTTCCGCGTAACAATCTCCGGTGTTGACGAACGCCGTGGGAACCGGAATCGTCCGGCAAATGGCCTGTGCAACAACGGCTCCCAGGCCGCCGTAAGCTCCGTGTTCTTCGGCGACCACAATGGCCCGTGTGTCTTGTGCGGCCTTGATAACAACCGCTTCGTCCAACGGTTTGACCGTGTGCATATCAACAACTCGAACCGAGATGCCCTCGTTCGAAAGTTGCTTGGCAGCATCGATTGCCGCTGCCACCATCAGCCCGTTCGCGATAATCGTCGCGTCATCACCGTCTTGAATTTGATTGGCTTTGCCAATTTCGAAGTCACATTGATCGGGATCGGGATAGATTTCGGCCACGCCGGGCCGGCCAAGCCGCAAATAAGTCGGCCCCTGATGATCCAACATGGCCTGCGTCGCTTTCGCCGTCGAATTGGCGTCGGCCGGGACGATGACCGACATCCCCGGTATCGAGCAAGCCAGCGCGACATCCTCGATTCCCATCTGTGACGGGCCGTCTTCACCGATCGAAATCCCCGCGTGCGAACCAACCAATTTGACGTTCATTCCGGGAAATGCGACCGACATGCGAATCTGGTCGTACGCATTGCACATCAGAAAACACGCGAAACTGGCAACCACGGGAGTTTTGCCGCACGCCGCTAATCCGCCGGCGACGCTGACCATATTGCTCTCGGCAATACCGACGTTGAATGCTCGTTCGGGGTACGCTTTCGCGAACAATTCCGTCCGCGTCGAGTTGCCAACGTCACTATCGACAACAACAACATCGGGATATTTCTCGCCCAACTCCTTGAGAACCGCTCCGAACGCATCGCGGGTCGCTTTACCAAGTTTCAACCCGCTGGATTCACCAAAATACATATCCGAATCTCGTCAATTGCTGTTGAGTGATCTTCTGTAGCTGGATTCGCAAGAATTCAGGATTCCTAGGCGGTTCGGATGCCCGAATTCTCGCGAATCCAGCGACGGCACTTTGTTTCGTTAGACGGTATTGTTGTTAGCCCAGCATCGCCAGAGCCTTCTCGCAGAGTTCAGGCGACAACGGTTTCCCGTGATAATTCAGATCGCCCTGTTCTTCCAGCAGTGGAAGGATGCCGAATCCCTTTTGAGTTTGCGACACAATCGCCTTGGGCCGGTCGTTCACCGCACTTGCCGTTTCAAGAGCCCCGACGACTGCTTCGATTTCGTTGCCATTGATTGTCTGGACATGCCAACCGAACGATTCGATCTTGCTGGCGAAAGGAGCAATATCGAGGACGTCTTTCGTGGCACCGGTCTGTTGATATCCGTTTTGATCAATGATGGCCGTTAAATTGCTAAGCTTGTATTTCTCTGCCGTTGCGAAGGCCTCCCAGACTTGCCCTTCCCCCATCTCGCCGTCTCCGAGAACGACGAAGACTTGTGATTGCAGCCGGTCCAGCCGGATACCCAGAGCGTGTCCGATGCCAATCGAAAGCCCTTGGCCAAGTGATCCGGTCGAAGCCTCGATTCCCTCGAGCCGCTTCATGTTCGGATGTCCTTCCAATGGACTGCCCAGCTTTCGCAACGTCATCAAGTCGTCAACGGGAAAATATCCGGCTTCGGCCATCGCCGCATAAAGCACGGGGACCGCATGTCCCTTGCTGAGGATAAACCGATCGCGCGCCGGCCAATCGGGACGTGACGAATCGAATTGCATGAAGCCGCCGAAAAAGAGTGCCGTCACGGCCTCGACCGCTGACAGGCTGCTGCTGGGATGGCCACTGCCGGCCTCGGTCGTCATTTTGATAATGTGACGCCGCAGGACTAACGCTTTGTCTTTAAGTTCATCAATCGATGCACGCTCAGTTGCACTGGACACAAGAGCTACCTCTGAGATCTGACGAAATGATGCTCGCTGCTTGCAATGTGCGATAAAACATCGCAATAAACGCGGTTAGCTGGATAATTTACGTAGCCATTGTGTTGGCTAGAGGCACTATGCTAGCGTCATGCGAAATGCGATACAAGCAGGCAGGCATTCCGGTTCATCGGCAAACTGCGGGATTATGATTCGCAGCCAAATTGGAAAAATCGATGGTCGAGTCGCGCAGTCCCCGCTCGAAGAAACCCGCCAAGCTCGGCATCGCGTTGATCCTGTGCTCGGGCGTGCTTTGGGCGCCGCTTCCGGTCATTCCATTTCTTTCAATGGCCACGTCGCACAAAGCCGTTTTGGCTGGCATCCTGTTCGTTGGAGTCCAGATCACATGGTGGATCGGCGCCGCGCTCGCTGGTCCCGAAGCTGTCCGTGCAATCCGCAATCGGATTCGCAAGATATTCTCGCGGGATTGAGCGAACCAACCGTCTTTCGGCCGTCATTCACAGAAGACAGAGTCACTCAGTGATCGGCCGATGATTTTCTGTGCTGTCGCACGTAGTACAGCCGTCCGTCCTCGGAGCCGACCAAAAGGTCGGGCACGTTGTCGTTGTTCCAGTCGACCACCGTGGGGCTGGATGTGTGTCCGGCGATGTTGCGGCGGTCGAGCAAACCCATGTCTTTAAGAATCACTTTGCCGTCGCGGCGGCCGATTTGCCGCAGCAGGTTTGCGTTCTGGCTGTTCACCAACACATCCAACCGGCCATCGCCGTCCCAGTCGGCAAGGGCCAGTTTGCGGCGACCGCTGCGGCCGGCTCGGCCGGGATTTAGACGCAGCGGCCGATGTTTTTCATCGACGAAAATCCGTTGGCCGGGCAGCAACTTCAAGCGACTGTCAGCTTTCTGTCGTTCGAACAACGCCAGGTAGCCTGCGTGATCCAGCATGACCAAGTCGTTCAGGCCGTCGCCGTTGAAGTCGATCATCACCGGCGTCGTTCGCCACTGCGTCACGAATTCATTTCCGTGCGGCATCCACCAGTTCCACTCGGGTCCGGGTGGTTTGTCCGGGCCGGCGACTTCGATCGGCTGGGCCGCGGCGAGCTGCGGCTGCCGGCGCGTCCCCGTGTTGCGAAACCAGATGACTTTACCCCAGATGGAATTGACAACCAGATCGGGCAAGCCGTCGTGGTCCCAGTCTCCGGCCGTGAGCGTTGTGTAGCCCCACTTCGCTTCACATGGTCCCTGAATCGATCCATTCGAGCCCGCCTGAATCCGGATGACTTTGCCGGCGGCTGTGAGCAGCCTCGGCGCCGCCCACTTTGGACGCTCGACTCCCGCACTGCTGAGGTTCTCGATGAAGGCGATGTATCCCGCCGTGTTAC
>CAUZVF010000681.1:0-4243 GCA_963582955.1 Planctomycetota bacterium | reverse complement strand
CGGCAAATAACTTTGATGTCTACGATCCCGATACCGGCGAAATCATTCTGGAATGCCGCGAGGACAGACTTGGGTTCATTACGAAGCTGTTACGATTCACGGACTACAAGCGGATGACTCCTTTCAATGTCGAAATCCGCACGCCCGAAGGCGAGCAGGTTGTCCGGGTCAGCCGTGGCATTTCGCTGTTCTTGTCGAATGTCTCGGTATTTGACGAAAACGACGAGCGAATCGGCGGATTCAAGCAAAAACTGTTTTCAATCGGCGGTGCATTTCGTGTCATGGGGCCGGACGATGAACCATTGTGTGAACTCAAAGGAAAATGGACGGGCTGGGATTTTCGTTTCGTCAAGGACGACGTCGAATTCGCACACGTCACGAAGAAGTGGAGCGGACTGGGCAAGGAGCTATTCACGAGTGCCGACAACTACGTTCTTAAAATGTCGGACGAAGTGCCGCCCGACAATCCCATGCGGCAGTTGATCATGGCTGCCGTAATGTGCATTGACATGGTGCTGAAGGAATAGCCGAGTCACATCTAGTACCACAACAGTCTCTTCTTGACGCTCCAACGACGGCTCCATCGTCGATCATCAACGATTCGGGATCAAAGTACGCCTGGGCCGACACTCGCATCAAATATCCCATCTGTCCCATTTTATTTATTACGGCAACCACGCGAACACGCGCGTGCTTCGAGATCCGTCGTTCAACACGGCAACCTCATACCGGCGCGACAGAAAATGTTTCGCCATTTGAATTGAAGTGCTGCCGTGACGGAGCGGATGCCGATCATAATGACTAAAGCAAAAATCCGGCTCCTTCCCAAGAATTGGTATTGGCGAATTCAACGCACGCAGGTACAAGACCGCGCAGGAGATAACTGATGGCTCAAACATCACTTTCGCTGCCGCACGACGCGTTGACACGCATCAAGATGCTCAAAGAAATGCGAGATCGTACTCAATCGCCGCCGATTGACGAATGTGCAAGCTCGGCTAAGAATCCGGAAGCCGATCACACCGACACAACGTCCGCCTCGCCGGACAAGTAGCGACAGGTTGCGTTGAAGACGCACGCATCCGGAAACGGTCGCTTCGGCAGCCGCCCGCTAGCCGACCGTCGTGACCTCTAAAAGAGTTGACTTCGCCTGCCAACATGTCGTCGATAGGCATAATGGGCCGTTGTGATGAGCACGGAAAATGGTCCACCGTAGACCACAGCCCAAATCGATCCACGAACCCAGGCATAGCACAACTGCGATTCCAAAGAGCGGTGAACGGCAAAACCATTCTTGTTTTGAGTTGCTTTCCCAACTCGACGCGTCACAGCTTTGGTAACACCGGCGGCTTCGGTTTCGGTCGGGGAGCCTGTGGTGGCTGATTTCTGTTGGGTCGCTCGAACTTTGGCCGCGGAGTGTTCTTGGCCGGATTCCGGTTTTGCGGTCGCGGCTTGGGCGGTGGGATAAAGCGTTGTTCGACCTTGATGCCGAACGGATCTTTCAACTCGCGGGCAGCCAGTACAGCCCAGGGCGTTCCTTGGGCTTCGTCGATCACCGTCTGTAGCATTTTCTCGGCTTTCTTAGCCGTGCGACGCATGTTGGTCGCGTAGTTGACGGTGTTATCGGGCCGAAAAATCCAGCGGTTCGATTTTGTGGAAACATCCTGCGGCGTCAGTTCGTTCTTCAAGAATGCACAGGCCGAGTTGTATTCCAGGCAACGTGTTTTCTGAGCCAACAGTCGGCCGTACGACAGTAAGTAGGCCATTCGCCATCGTTGTGAAGGTTCCTTTTCGAATTCACGTTCCAATCCTTGGGGAAACATTGTCAGGATCGTGTCGATCATCAATTGGCTCTCCGCAACAATTTTTTGAGCGTTGGAGGCCGTCTGCTTGTAGTTGCGCGAAGTCACGCGGATGTCGAGCGCCGGCGTGCCCCTCGCCTGGAACTCACGACTGGCCACGGCTGCTCGCCAAATCGCCATGCGGATGGGATGCCGGCCGAGATCTTTCATGTATTCCGCGGGGTTTCCAAATCCGTAGTCCGGTTCGAAGCTTTTCATCGTGACGCTGTCGAAAACTCCGATCGGAGACAGCCCGGACATCGTCGTCATCTTCGTGGCGAAATAGATCCCTCCGGTTTCTTTGACCAACCGCGCCAACGCGTAGGGAGCAAACCCGGACGAGAGATAAGTGTATTGCGGGCCGTTAAACCAAAACGGCAGATCGACATTTTCCAGCATCGCCGTTTCCGGTCCCAGATCGATCGGCAATTGGTACGTCCGACCGTTTTCCGGAGCCACATAAGGGATCAAACCCTTCCGGCGTCCAAAGACAGCCAGCGGGCCAATGACGTAGGCGCGGGCTCCGTACAACCGGCACGCTCCAATCGCCGGTTCCAGTTTTTCGCCGAAGTCGTCGCCCGCTTCGTCGGTCACGGCGATCAACATAATGCGACGGCCGTTCCGGGTGCGATAGCTTGACCAGCGTTGCATGACTTGTTGCACGGCGGTAAAGATATTCTCGACTCCCGATTCGTCGGTCGGAGCGTTCGCGACAGCGTCGCGAATGGTCTTGAAGTCGGCAGTTGGATTCGGCGTGATAAAATTCGTTGTTTGCCCGAACGTGACAACCGCGCTCAACAACGGTTGTTGCTTGCGTGGAATGGGAATCTGCCCGTTTTTTTCCAATGCGTCTAGTTCGCCATAGATCCGTCGCAGGCGTTTCGCAATTGCCTTGCGTTGTTTGATCAGGCTGCCGGAAGCGTCAAGCATCCAGACGACCAACACTTTTCGTTCTTCCAACGACTTGGCGATTTCCCACGTGACGCGGTCCAAAGCCGAATCGATCTGGACCATCGCCTCGCCAGTCGTGCCTTTGACGACGATCCGTTCGTCGATTTCGATTCCCTCGGGGATGTCATACATCGCCATCCGCATTTCGGGGGTCATGATTTCGGTGATGGGTTTCGGAGCGTCCTCGAACTTGGGCTTGTCCGTCAGGCTCAGGCCGATGCTGACCGCGTTGACGACTTTTTTGACATCCAATTCGCGGTCATCGGGATTCGCCAATTCGTATTCGATGACCTGTTCGGGCTCTTCCGGCTCTTCCGTTTTAGCAATTCGCGTGTCAATCGGCGGCACATAGAGTTCGTCATTCTGTTCCAGCGCGAAACTGGCCAAGTTGGCCATAATCCAAAGATGCACGACGATACTGACCAGCGTTCCGCAGACACTTGTGCGGACGACATCGCGGTCGATGACCGGTTGCCGATCATCCTCGGCGAGTTCCAACTCGATGATCGGCTCCTCGTAATCATTCCGTTCGACTGTCATGATTCTGCCATTCTCCGATGGAAGGCGGATTGCCACGATGAGGCAACGACCGAACCCGGGAAGCGTTATTGCCAGTTTAGCATGCGAAATTGGGATCCGGTATAGGCATTCCTATTTGATAAACGTTTTTGCGTCACGCCTTGCAACCTAGAATCCCACAAGTTTTGGAGGATCGTCCGCGTTTGCCGCAAACGTCAACGCCGTGACGGATTCTTTCCTGAGAAAATCGTGGGATTTGATGGTAGCCGGAGTCGCAAGACTTCGGGTACGCCACGGTCAATGCCCGAATTCTTGCGAATCCGGCTACAAAAATCCGTCACGTCGTTGCGCGAACGGGCTTATGAAACTCGCCCCAGCATCCGGTCCAGAGAATCGGACGTTTGATAGATCAATGCTTCGGGCCAATGGGCGTAGGGATGAAAGTATTCGAACGTCAGGTATCCCCGATAGCCGATCTTGTCGAGAGCCGCCAGCACGGCCGGCCAGTTGGTCGTGCCGTCCAGCAGAGGCCGGAACGAGTGCAGGTTGAATTCGTTGCCGCCTTCCTTGTTGTATTCCTTCAAGTGGATGTTCTTGATCCGCTTTCCACAGATTTCGACCCAGTGTTCGGGAAACTGGTATTGCATGATGTTTCCGGTGTCGAAGTGTACGTTCACATGGGGACTCTTGAAACTGTCGACAAAACGGTTCATCTCGGCGGGACTGAGGAGAAAGCCGTTAGCGAAGATGTTTTCCAAGTTTAGGCTGATACCGGTTTTTTCAGCATCAGGCAGAACTTCTTGCAGTGCCTCGCGAGCCCGTTGTTCGCAAACATCGTTCGCAACCGGTTCTTCCTCGGGAGCCCACGGGATATAGACGGCTCCGGGCACCACTAGCAAGTTTTGCGTTCCCAATGCGTGGGCCGAATAGAT
>CAUZVF010000680.1:0-4246 GCA_963582955.1 Planctomycetota bacterium | reverse complement strand
GCCAAATCCGTGAATGTTTTAAGAAAACTTAGCCGATCCCAATTTTTGAGCAACAAGGGACCGTTCGCGTTTCGCAAGAGCTGCGATGACAGGGCTAAAACGGTTAGTTGCCGCCACAATTTGTGGACTGTCCGATCAATTACCGTCGCATTGACCCCTGCCTGCTTGTCAGGCACGTGGATCAGTTTGACAAGCTAAAATGATGGCCGGTGAGCCTCACAAGGCCGCTTGCCAGCTTGTCTGGCAAGAGCCAGAGAATGATCGGCCAAACACGATCACAGCCGGCCAACTGATTCACCGGTCGGACAAGCCGACAGGGGTCTGGTTGATTGCAGTCATTCGTTGTAGCTGGTCAAACTTTGATTCCTGCCAGACAAGCTGGCAGGGGACTGAGTGCATAACGGTACGACACTTGTTTCTCGGATCATGGTAACCGCATCACAAAGTTTTCCGAGGTCAATTGGCACAACCGCGCGAAGTGTCCGCCGGCGTTCGATAATTCTTGATACGTGCCAGACTCGACGATCCGACCGTTTTCCATCACAAGAATCCGGTCGGCAGCCATGATGGTTGACAATCGATGTGCGACAATCAGTACCGTTCGGCCAACGGTGATTCTCAGCAACGCATCTTTGATCAGGCCTTCTGTTTTAGCATCAACGGCACTGGTTGCTTCGTCCAACAACAGCACGGGAGCGTCCTTCAGCAACGCGCGGGCGATCCCAATGCGTTGCTTTTGGCCACCAGACAGACGGACGCCGCGTTCTCCCACCAGTGTGTCGTATCCATCCGGAAATGACATGATAAATTCTTCGGCATGAGCAGCTCGCGCGGCCTCGCGCAGTTGATCGTCCGTCGCATTGGGATCGCCGATGAGCAAATTGTCTCGAATCGATCCTTCGAACAGAAAAACATCCTGCGAGACGAGCGCCGTCTTCTGACGCAAGTACTTCAACGGCAACTTACGGACATCGTTGCCGCCCAGCCGAATGCCGCCGGCATTGACGTCGTAAAAACGAACCAACAGATTGCAGACGGTCGTTTTGCCAACGCCCGTTTCGCCGACCAACGCCACCGTTTCACCTTCTTCGACGGCGAACGAAACGTCCTGCAGTACGGGCACGTTGTCGTTGTAGGTAAAATCGACGTGGTCGAATTTAATGCTGAAACGCGGTTCTTCGGGAATGCGAGCGTCGGGTGAATCAACGATTTCCGATTTGATGTCGAGCAATTCAAATACTCGCTCGGCGCTGGCGGCGGCCTTTTGAAGATTCTCGGTCAGATTCGCGAGCCGCAAGAATGGAAGAAATATTTGGCTCAGATACATCAAGAACACAACCAAATCGGCAACATCGACGGTCAACACCGAGCGATCCGCCGGCCCGACCATCCAGGCCCCCGCGCAAACGATCAAAACCAAACCAGCTCCACTGGCCACTTCGATCACTCCCGCGGGAACCAGCGACCACCGGTTGGCATGAATAATCGTGTCGCGATATTCACGGCTCTGCCGGCGGATACGTTCAGCGGCGTGCGATTCCCGGACAAAAGACTGCAACACGGTCACGCCCGCCAGATGATCTTGGATCCGCGACGAGACTTCGGCGAACCGACGCCGGACTCCGCGCCAGTGATTGTGAGTCCGTGTCGTGATTACGTAAATCATGCCGGCTACAACCGGCAAAGGGATCAGAGCGATCAATGCCAACTTCCAATTGATGATGAATAACACAACGCTCATCGTGATTGGAATGACCACGGCCAGCATTGATTCGGGAATGCCATGGGCGATGAAATCCTCGACCGCCTCGACGTCGCCGATTGTCCGCGCCACAAGATTGCCCGAATGATGCCGGGTTAAGAACGACGGCGACATGTTCTGCAAGTGCCCGTAGACTTGATTGGTCAACCGGTGCAATGTCCGATACGCGGCAATGTGCGAACATAGTCCGTATAAATACCGTGAGATCCCACGCAGCACATAGATTGCCGCCAGGCTCGTTCCCAGAATATAGAAGCTTCCCGTACCGGCATTCAGCCACACGATCATTTGCCGAATCAATAACGGTGGAATGATTCCCAGACCGGTAAAGACCAACCCGAAGACCACCGACCACACCATCAACCGACGGTCAGCTTGTAAGAACTTCCATATTCTCTTGATAAACATGTGCCTACCTCGCTGATACCTCCGGCTGTTTGAGTTTGAAAACGCGGCGTAAGAAATCGATTTCCTTGGCACCGCGATCGGGGCAATCGCGACAAATGAGTTCGACTTTCGCTGTGACGCCGGCCTTCAGATATCGCAGCCGGATCAGTTCACCAAACATCGCATGGTGGATACTGACTCCCACATTGGTTTTCGGCGGGAGCGGTGTCCCGGCAAGTTTGCCTCCGTAATGGAGTTGCAACGGCGGGTCGTCCTTCGTGACGTGAGTCAACGCGCAAAACTCGTTGACCTTTGATCGCATTTCCGGCGTGTCAAGTTCGTCGATCGACTTGATTCCGAAGATCGGAAAGATCGAGGGATGGATGTTTGGATCGCCTCCGATGTGTTTCACGATGACGCGGGGATCGATGGTAGTCTGGCCGCCATAACTGATGACACCCAAGACTCGAGACGACTGCCGCGCGACGGGGATTTCGCTGTTGGGTTTTCGAAAGTCATCATGGACCGCGATCCAGATCGACATCAGCGCGCCGGCGGAACCGCCGCTGAGTACAATCCGATCGGGATCAATGTTCCAATCCTTTGCTTTCGTTCGGACAAACTGCACGACACGGACGCCGTCCATCAGAGAACCGGGAAACGGTTCACTGTTTTTGCCGCGGACAAAACGGTAATTCGCGCTGACGACCGAAATTCCGTTGGCAAGGCAATCACGGGCGACGGGCAGCGAGCGTGCTCTGGCTTTGTCGCCCGCCACGAATCCGCCACCGTGGAAATAGATCAGCACCGGTGTCGGCGTTGC
The DNA here is from genome assembly GCA_963582955.1 of Planctomycetota bacterium. GTDB lineage: Bacteria > Planctomycetota > Planctomycetia > Planctomycetales > Planctomycetaceae > CAUZVF01. The sequence continues at coordinate 1,274 of CAUZVF010000680.1, read as the reverse complement.
GGATTTTGACCGAAAGAAATCGAGCACGTTGCGTGGATGTTTTCCGTAACGAACGTCAGCTTTGTCCGGCTGCAGTTGATTGGCTTTGGCCTTTCGTTGCCGTTGGGATTTTCGGAAGGCAACCGCTTCGTCCCATTTCAGAATGCCGTCTTTGTCAGCGTCGGCTGCCGGAAACTTCTTGAGAAACGCGGCGAGTTTCGTAGTGTTCTCACTCGAACGGTCGTCGGCATTTGTCGAGACCGTTACTGCCAGGACGGCCGTCAATGAAATTGGCAGCAGTTTTGTGAAATGGAGCATTTGTTGTCTCCCTCGTTTCAAAAGCAGAATCTAGTCCGCGGTTGCATTCACATCCACGCCGTCTTCAGCGAAGGCCTTGAAATCCTGAATATACTTCAGGCTCTGTTTGGCAAAAGCGCCTTTCATGAAGAAGGCCACAATCTTCATGAACCCGCTGAACTGAAATTCGCACTCGCATTCCAAATGCGTCTTGTTTGGGGCTGGTTCGCTGAAACGATTCTGGTGTCTACGAAAGTCTCGCTCGGCTCGCGAGACCTACTTTTGCAACATTGCTTACCGGACCCGCCTGCGGTTTTCAAAGCGGATTTGTTTGACTCCCTGCGGAGCTTTCCGACCGTTTGCGATCCGCTGGTGCAGCAATTTCGACAACTCTGCAACAGTGGTTCCATGCTTGGCACGTTCCGCGAGGTTCACCATCTCGTTTGGATCAGAATTGTGGTCGTACAATTCCGCTCCGTCCTTGCCATCGGTGCCCCATTCCGTGTAACGATATCGTTCGGTCCGAACACTGTAGCCGCTGGCATACTGAGTCAGTGCCGATTGACGCGACTTTGCCGTCGTGTCATTCAATACGGGAGCCAAACTAAGTCCGGAAACATATTTCGGAGCCGTCAGTCCGCACAACTCGGCCAGTGTGGGATAGAAGTCGACCATCTCGGTCGGCATCGTCGTGGTTTGGCCGGCGGCTTTCATTCCGGGAGCGGCGATGATCAACGGTACCCGCGCGGCGTTCTCGAACAGTGTCGTTTTCTGCCAGTGTCCGTGTTCGCCCATGTGATAGCCGTGGTCGGACGTGAACACGATGACGGTGTTGCCCGCCAATCCCGTTTCTTCCAGAGCGTCAAGCACTTTGCCCAATTGTGCGTCGGCAAATGTGATTGATGCGTAGTAAGCCTGAATCGCCTTGCGAGCCAAATCGTCGGCCAGATTGACTTGATCCTTCTTTCGCGTGACCGACCGTCGTGCGGGTGTCGGGA
>CAUZVF010000679.1:0-4246 GCA_963582955.1 Planctomycetota bacterium | reverse complement strand
CTCAGGAACAGAAGGCCAGAGCAGACGCGGAATAGAAGAAATGAGCCAGCAAGATTCGCTGTTGGCGGAGCCAATTCAACCGGGTCCGTTTCGGCAATGTCCGAAATGTGCCGCTTGGTTTGCTCTGACACTGATTCGTTCACACATCGATGACACGGTGGGAGAGATTTCGATTTATTACTGCACGAAATGCGATTCCGAAATTGAATTCACCGAATCTCATCCGCCCGATGCAATTTGAACTCGGGCACGGCGATCCAATGTGTGTTTCAATAACCGCGCAGAATCGGCACGACTTCCATCTGAAGATCGCCGCCGGTGACGTGGACGATGCGATTCGCATCGATCAAGACGTCGACTTCGCTGCGGACTCCGAACTCGGGCAAGTAGACTCCCGGTTCGATCGAAAAGCACGTGCGCGGCAGGACGCGGCGCTCTTCGCGAGTTTCCAGATTGTCCATGTTGGCTCCGTTACCGTGGATTTCCTGGCCGATGCTGTGGCCCGTGCGATGGACAAAGTACTCGCCGTAACCGGCTTGTTCGATCGAGTCGCGAGTGGCTTGGTCGACTTCCCATCCACGCAGGTCTCGACCCGCAGCATAGGCGTCGCGCACGCACTGAATGCCGGCGTCACGGCCGGCGGCGACGATGTTGAGAATTTCTTGAAAACGGTCGGGCACTGTTTCTCCGACAAAGCCCGTGCGTGTCAGATCGCTGTAAATGCTGAGTGGCTGGTCGAGTTTGGCCCATAGGTCGATCAAGACGAAATCGCCCTCGCGGATTTCAGTTTGCTCGCCCGTACCGGTTTCGTAATGTGGGTCTCCGCTGTGTGGTCCGACGGCGACGATCGGCGCGTGATAAGTCGTCAGTTTGTTGTCGGCAAAGTGTTGCATGATTTCTTCGCGGACGGCCAATTCTTCGACGCCGCCGTTCGAGCGGACTTGTTCGGCGATGAACCGCCACGCGCGGTCGAACGCCGTATTCGTATGCTGAGCTGCATCGAAATGTGATTGGATTTGATCGTCGTCGAGCGTCGCTTCGAATAATTGAATCAAATCTCCCGACGGAACGATCTCGATGCCGTTGCCACGCACCAGTTCGACAGTTCCCGCGTCAACTCGCGAGATGTACGGATTCGCGTTTCGTGGCGAGTATTCCATCGCGACGGTCTTCATGCCGTCGACCAGCGCGTCGACGCCCGCTTCCAGTTCCTGCCACTTCAGGTAGACGGTTTTTTCACCAGGAACGTGATCCAGCGCACCGGCCTCGATGCGATGTACCAGCTTGCGAGGTTGACCGTCGGCGGGAATGCAATAGAAGAAGCGCCGCGAGCCCATGACGTCGTCGGGGATGCCCAAAACTCGCCGCGCCAGGATATTGCTGGATCGAAAGTCGTAAAAGAGCCATCCGTCGAGTTCGAAATCCCGAAGAGCCTGTTGAATTGTTTCGAGGTCGAACATAGTGGTGTCCATCAATTGATCAAACTGTAACCCCACCGACCCCGTGTCGGTGGAAAAATGACTTGAGAGCTACCCAATTCGCGTAGCACTTGAGTCACACTTCCACCGACGCGGGGTCGGTGGGGATCAAACCGCAAGTTCGGGCTGCAGCAAACTTAGTCACTCAGAACAAAAACCGTTTGGCCTGTTTCACGATGACCGGGTCTTTTTCCTGCAAAGTTTCCAGATACTCTTTCCCCCGCACGACATGCCGTGGATCTTCATCAGATTTTGCACGGGAACGGTCTTTCGTGCTAGCCATCATGTAATGCACAATGGCTCGTTTGATCGGCGGAGTATCGTAACCTTTGGTTCCATACCTCTTCATCAGTTGGTCTTGAACTTCCCAATCTTTCCAACGGGCAAGGTCGCGGATCACTAATTCCGTCAGAAAAGGCCTTGGCAACAACAGCCGCATCGACTGCTTCAATCGGTCGGATTCAAACCGCTGTTTGTCGTACGCCCACAGAAACCTAAGAGCCTGCATGGCCGCATAAGAATCGCCATCGGTCACTTCCGCCGATTGAATGATGTTCTTATCTAACCAATCGATTCCCGATTTGCCGCTCAGCAGCAGATAACCGGCGATGAGCCCATCAAGCCCAAAGCGAAACCCTTTAACTTTTTCATTGATTTGGTCGGCGAGCCAATTCTGGTCACTTTCGTTACCGCAGAGTCCCAACATGAGGCCGTAAAGGCCAAATCGATTCTTTGGCGTCTTTTCGTCCACCAACCATTTTCTGATTTTTTCTCGTGAGAGCTTCGCCGACAACGCGGCCACATCTTTGTAGGGAGCCTTGCCAAATTCTGAAAAAGCGTCGTTGGAAATTAACGGATCGGGGAACTCCAAAAACTTCAGGTAAAACGGCAGCCTCTTTGAAATCGGGACATCCGGAGTCGGCGCCTGAACGATGTAGTTGAAGCTGATCTCGGTAACTTCTCGCGGACGATCCCACAGGATCAATTCAGTTTCGCCCTTGGCTTCGACGTTGCGATTCCCCGTCAGCAGGAACAAGTCGCCCTTTCGTCCCGGATGGAACTCCGCAAGTTCAATTTCTCCGCGTTTAGCCGACGTGCCTTTCGTACGGATTTCGGCATAATCCCCTGAGTCCGTTTCGCGGTGATCAACGACATTCTTCGAGGCGGCTTTTGCGTTTTTTTGCAATTGCTGAAATGCTTTTTGCAGTTGCTTCGATCCCCGGACCACTTGTTGGCTGACAAACCGCGTGCTGGCGGCTTTCTTCCCATCGCCTTCAAACCCACTAACCCACTGTGCGAGCACGACGACGTCGGCGCGTTCCAGACGCTCGCTCCATGTGATCGAAGGAGGGCCGCAAAACGGGCAACCGAAGGCAGCATTCGTCACGGCGACCGCCACAACGAATACGGCCGAGAACGTTTTCGGGATTCGAAGTCGACGAGGTGCCATCAACATCTCATTTCAGAAAGAAGAACCGTTCCGCCTGCTTTACTGTCTTCGGGTCGTTTTGCCGGAGAAGTTTAAGATGCTTCTCGCCGTCGACAACATGCGGCGGTTTCTTGACAGCATCGCCCGACGGAGTGTCCCGCGTGCTAACGATCATGTAGCGAATGATGGCACGCTTGATCGATGGGACGTTGAAATCTCCCTTACCGTAAATCTCCATCAATTGGCTCTGAACGCTCCAATCCTTCCAACGGGCCAAGTCGGCGATGACCAGATCAGCCAGTTCGGGACGGTCGAGCAACAACCGCATTGATTGCCGCAGCCGTTCTTTTTTGATCCGATCATTTCCGTATGTCCACATGAACCGCAACGCTTGCATGGCCGAGTAGGTTTCGCTGAAGGCAACTTTTCGGTCAGTGAGTTTCAGCTTATCGATAACATCGAGACCTTTGTCGCCCATCAGCATCAAATAGCCCGACATGACGCCGTCCATCCCCAAGCGGAAATCGTCGGTTTTTTCACTGATCTTGGCCTCGATAAGCTTGGCGTCTTCCTTCGTGCCGCACAGTCCGATCAACAGCCCGTACAAACCAATCCGAGTCACGGGTGTTTCGCTGCTGGCAACCCACTTGCGGATTTTCTCACGCGGCAACAGTTTGGCAACCGCGGTGATGTCTTTGTAAGGAGCATTCGCGAATTCGGCATACGCGTCATTCGCAATGATGCGGTCGGGTGCTTCCAAGAATTTGACAAAATAGGCCAGACGTTTGGCTGTCGGTGCATCAGGCGATGGTGCTTCCGTCAAATAGGCAAAGCTAAATCCGGACACTTCCATTGGGCTGCCCCATTCGAGTGCGACGGCCTTGCTGCCCATTAGCATGAACAGTTCGCCTTTTTTGCCAGTTCGATAACGCGGCAATGTAATCTTGCCGCCAACTTTCAACTCGTTTCCCGACGCCCGGGCGATCTGTTTAATGCGGTACACCGTGTTACCGGCTTTGTTCTTCGCCGGTTTTTGTCCGTCGATCCACTCCACCAGCACCGCCGCGTCGGCTTGTGCGAGTCGTTCGGTCAGAGTCAACGATGGCGCCGAGCAGAACGGACACGCCATCGTGACGCTCTGAACGATCAAGCAGACCGTAACTGCAAGGCAAACGATAAGAGTTCGAGGAATTCGCATTTTTCGGATCTCCTGAATCCGCCCGGCAAAGCGCGGGACGTTTCTCACGGTGTTCTAGTTTCAGCAGCTATTTCTCGACAACCGTTGCATCATCGATTCGGTATACCATGTGAACGGCACCATCGAGTTCAACGGGATCAA
>CAUZVF010000678.1:0-4250 GCA_963582955.1 Planctomycetota bacterium | reverse complement strand
GCGAACCAAGACCGTCCCGAAATCGGCCAGTTGGTTGAAGAGTATTACGCTCTTTTGTACCGATTCGCCGTACGTCTGAGTGGTTCCGCGGCGGATGCCGACGACTTGACACAACAAACTTATCTGACCGCTCAAACGAAACTTCATCAACTAAAGGATATTTCCCGAGCCAAAGCGTGGCTGTTTACGATCTTGAAGAACTTGTATTTGAAGGACCGCCGCAGTGCCGCAACGAAGCGTGTGCAAACTCTGGAATCGATCCCAGAACTTGGAGGACTGCCAAAGGCCGAAGACTTCGCCGTCGATCAAGATGCTCTTCAACAGGCGTTGAACGAGATCCCCGACGAGTTTCGTCTGCCTCTTGTTTTGTTTTATTTTCAGGAATTCAGTTATCGTGAAATTGCCGAACAACTGGATGTTCCAATCGGAACCGTGATGAGCCGGCTTGCCCGGGCAAAATCTCATTTGCGAAACAAACTTGTGAAATCTCAACCGCACTTGGACACAAACAAACCCGACTTGACCACCGTTTCACTAAAGCCATAACCTACGAAACCATGGATTGCCAGACCGCTCTCGAAACTCTGGATTGCATTCGACCGAATACTGTCGATGGAAACGACACTGTCTTCGCCGATGCTGCCGCGCATGCGAGTAATTGCCAGTCATGCAGCAGCGTGTTGGAACGGTTTCAAGAATTGGATATTGAAATCAGCCGGTCGATGACCGATGTAGCGGTGCCGGAAGATCTGCAATCAAACATTCTGTCCCGTCTCGCCAGCGACAGTCCCGCTGACAGCTCCGTGAATGTGACGGTCGCCGGTACCGCAAACCCAATCTCTGACCCAACAACGGTTGCGGTCCGGCCACACTTTTGGCGGCGTACTCGTCACTGGTTTGCGGCTACCGCGGTGGTTTTGACGGCGGCTTGGCTGTTATTGCCACCGTCAAGTCCCCAATTCACGCTCGATGACTTGCGTCACAAAAGTTTGGCCAATCGGGAACCACTTCAGCCGTTCGATGCGAAGTTGTTCGAGACACGATTGCCGAGCGGCTGGGCAAATCACCGCAGTCTTATGATCGCGCCGGTTCCGTGGGGTGTCGACGTCGCCGGCTCGGCAGATCACGATATTGCGGGATACAACCTGAATTTTCACATGACACGACGCAGTAAAGTGAGTTGCCACTTAGTGATCGTACCGAAAGAGAATTGTCTGGCAAATGTGCCAACCGGCACATTCAGCACGGCAGTGGTTGGCTACGTGAAGATCAAGGGCACAAAATACGCGACTGTCGCATGGAGTGAAGGCGAGTTCGTTTATGTCCTCTTCGTTCACGGCAGCAAATTGGAAGCCATGCAGAGGGGACTGGAAATGCGGGCTGCATAATCCGACGGCACAAAGTTGCGAGAATCTAGGCTTCTGTAAACGCGAAGAATTCGCGGAGGCGTCACAGAATCGACTTGACGCGATCCAAAAACTCGTCATTCGTCGGAAAGCGTTCCAGCGTTCGCGTCAGTTGCTCCATCGCCTCGATTGGACTCAACGAGATCAGACTGCGTCGTAGCAACGTAATGCTCTCGAGTTGCTCGGGTGTGAACAGTTTTTCTTCGTGCCGTGTTCCAGATTTCGTGATGTCAATTGCGGGCCAAATACGGCGGTCGGCTAAATCACGGCTCAGCACCAGTTCCATATTTCCGGTGCCTTTGAACTCTTGGAAAATGATCTCGTCCATGCGGCTGCCGGTGTCGATCAGGGCGGTGCCCAAAATGGTCAACGAACCGCCCTCGTCGAATTGGCGAGCAGTCCCGAACATTTTCTTCGGAATGTCGAGTGCTTTGACATCCAGCCCGCCGGTCATGGTGCGTCCGCTGTTTCCCTGCCATTTGTTAAACGCCCGCGCGGTGCGGGTGATGCTGTCGAGCAGAACCAGGACGTCGCGGCCGCCTTCGGTAAGCCGTTTGCTGCGTTCGATAATGAGCTGACTGATTCGGATGTGACTCTCGACGTCACGGTCCATCGACGAAGCAATCACCTCACCATTCACGCTGCGAGTCATTTCCGTGACTTCTTCCGGACGCTCGTCGATCAGCAACACCATCAAATGCACTTCGGGGTGATTCTTGCTGACGGAATCAGCAATCTCCTGAAGCAGCATGGTCTTGCCGGTACGCGGCGGCGCAACGATCAGGGCGCGTTGCCCCTTGCCAACCGGCGTGAGCAAATCCATCACACGCATCGTGACCGGCATCGGATCAGTTTCGAGTTTGAGTTTCCTAAATGGAGTAATGGCGGTCAAATCGTCGAAGTGTCTAATCTCTTGAAACTCTTCGATTGTGCGGCCATCGATCGTCTCGATACTCTTCAACCGCGGACCTTGGCCTTTTGATCCGGGGCCCACTTCGCCACGGATCAAAATTCCTTCCCGGAGGCCATTCTTTTCAATCACCGAACTGGAAACGAAAGCATCCGTATCTTGAGCGGAATAACTCTTTGCTGGATCGCGCAGAAATCCGTACCCTTTGGGATGTAATTCCAAAACGCCTTCGATCGTCCCTTTGATCTCTTCGCCATTTTCGCTGACGATTCTCGGCCTGCGCGAACGCGATGAGCGACCATGAGACTGACGTCCTCCTCCGCCACCGCCGCCGCCGCTTCTTTCTCCACCGTTTCCGCCACCACCACGACGGCGGCGACGGCGACGACGAGTGCCTTGTCCTCCACCGCCATCCGAATCGGATCCACGGTCACCGGATGTCGCGACTGGTCCATCCGATTTTCCTTCCGAGTCTCGAACCTCGCGGCCTTCACTCGAAGAGTTGTTTGAACTCTGGTCCGCGGAAACTTCGCTGTCGACCGGCGCTTCTGAGCTATTCGCAGCCATAAAACATCCACCAATTAGTAACGATCAAAAACTCGGCAAGACGTATACGCATGGGGCCACTCGATCGGACTCGTCCGACGAAACAGGATGTTGCAAACCTGCTTTGGCCGCATGAAATCTCGCCAATTTACGTCCACATGTTGGTCCGAACGGGTACGAGTTTGTTCGAACTCAAGCAAATTGAACAAGGCAAATAGAATCGGTTATCAACCGGCTCCACAAAGCACTGCTTACAGAAGGCAGAGCATTGCAAACTGAGCGTCACAAGCTTCCTGCGTCTCGCCGGAGGAAGCGGCGGTGCCAATCTTTAGACACCACACGAGGGACGAACCACACAAACGATTCTCAGTGAGATACTTTTCGAAGCCTCGAAAAGCCAGCCATCGAGTTAAAAGTGTCGTTACTCTCGGAATAGCAGATTCTTACACGAGAAAAACAACAACGCAAATGAAAACGTAAACTCTAAGGCTCCACATATCATAGCTTTTACAGCATGTGTGTCAATTCATCTCTGGGTGCTTTGGCGTAAAAATCGTCACACCACGTCTTGGGCGACAAAACGGTCACTTCCAAGATCCTGGCAAAAAACACATTGCCGGCCAACGTCCGGCACGTCCAGAAGTGATCCCGACAATTTACAGGATCCGCGCCAGAGTGCCGACCTGGAGGATTGGGGACGTCACAACAGCCGACGTAACGATGCGATTCCTACCTTATCGAATGCGCGTTTTTTCAATCTGTTCGACGCGCAAGACGTGACGGGTTCTTGTAAATTGGAGCGGGCTGACTTTGAATTGTTTTCGTGAATCTTCGCTCGAGAACAGATACAACTCGTTGTCGAAGTAGGCTCCAAACTGTGTGCTACCGGCAACGGCCCGATCGGTCTTCCACAGGACGACCGGATCGCATCCCAGCAATTGCGGCGCGAATCTGCCGGGGCTTTCCGCGAATTCTTGCAACTCGTCATCACTCGCCAAATGATACACAATGCCTTGGTATTCGTGCTTGAATTCTGAAACACCCTTTGACCAATTCCGCGACTTGGCCAACGCGACCGGGCTGTATCCGCCAAGACCAATGGTGACCGGCCTTTCGGTCAATGGTACTGATTTCGGTTCTTGATTCGTTAATTGCGAATCTTGCGTTGCGTCAGGCTTGTCACGGTTTTCCGGAGTAATTGTCGCCGGAGTCTTCGCCGCTGACGTGTCCGATCCGCCGTCCTTGGCAACCAGCGTTTTTGCGGCGTTCTGATACTTCGCGCCGATGCTCACTACCTTCGAGAGATATCGTCCCGGTGACTGGTACCCTTCCGTCTGACTCAACAGAGTTCCGCTTCCCTTGGGGTCGACGAAAATGTCACTTGGCAA
>CAUZVF010000677.1:0-4253 GCA_963582955.1 Planctomycetota bacterium | reverse complement strand
TCGCCCGGAAAGCCGAGCAAGAATACAGCGTGCGTTCCTACCTCAGCAAATACCTGGACGAAAAATTAGTTCAGCATATTGTTGACAGCAAGAGTTCCGGTGGCCGCGATCCTTTGGCGCCGACCGAGCGTGAAGTCACGGTTTTGTTCTCGGACATCGTATCATTCACCAAGATCAGCGAAGGCTTAAAACCCAGCGAGTTGGCCGATTTTATCTATGACTATCTGACAGCGATGACCGAAATCATCTTCGCGCACGGCGGCACGATCGACAAATACATTGGCGATGCGGTGATGGCTTTGTTTGGAGCTCCCATTCCCAGCGATTCCGCGCCGTCGTCGGCGATACGGGCCGCGTTGCAAATGGCGGATTATGTCGAGCAAATGCCCGTGCCCGCCGCCGTCAAGGATCCGCTTCGCGTCCGGTTTGGAATCAGTACCGGAAATGCGGTTGTTGGTAACATCGGATCGGCCCAGCGAGCGGAATACACGGCGATTGGTGATACGGTCAACATTGCGTCGCGGCTCGAATCATTTGGACGTCCGCAGGAAATCTGCATTGATCAAGCGACTCGCGACGCCGCGGAAAAAGAGTTTACGATGCAGGGAATCGGATCGATTGACGTCAAAAACCGGGCGCAGCCAGTCAGTGTCTTTCAAGTGCTATCGGAAAAGCGCAAGCGCAAACCGATTGTTGATACGAAGCAACTGAAAGAACCCATTCATCCGCCGGAGACGTGAGCGAATCAGTCGGCATCAGATGATTCGTACGGAAGACCAAAGTATTGATGGATGAATGCTTTTCGATCGCTTTCGCAATTCACGTATTCGACCAGCGTGTACAGTTTCTGAAGGTCACGCTTCAACTTCTGTTCAAGCCGAGGCTGGTCGCGCAAATGCGACGGTAATTCGGCGAGTACTTCGACGTCCAGCGGATCAAGACTGCCCTCGATCACACCATATCGGTCAAGCATCGAAAGCGCCGTTTCCAGCCGGTGGTCGTGTTTTGCCTTAAAATGCAGTTTTTCCCGGACCCATTCCAACCCGAATGCCTGAATTTGTTCCCGGTCGTGATTGAGGAAGTAATAGACGCGATCGTAAAACTCGGCATTCGGGTTGCTCCAGCGAATGAATTCCATTTGTGTCGCGAGATCGCGCTCGTCGTACAACAGTGTGCATTGCGACGGAAGCCCGTCACGTCCCGCCCGGCCAATTTCTTGGTAGTAAGATTCCATGGCTCCTGGGATATCAGCGTGTGTGACAAAGCGAATGTCTTCCTTGTCGATCCCCATGCCAAATGCATTCGTCGCCAGCACCAACTTGTCTGGTTGGCCCATGAATTCGTTCTGCACTCGCTTTCGATGACGAGGCTCAAGATCACCGTGGTAGCAAAGGTGTGGGATTCCGCGTTTCTCGAGCGATTCGCTGAACCGGCAAAGTGTTCTAATAAGCGTAAAATAGACGATGCCGCTGCCGGGATGCTCGCGCTGAATACGCAAGATGTGATCCAGTTTGTCGTCGTCGTCCCAAACCGTTTCGACGGATAATTTCAAATTGGGACGGTCGATGCCCTCGTGAAACAGCCGCACTTGATCGTCGGCCAACCCGAGTTGTTTAACAATATCGCGTTGCACATCCGGGGTCGCCGTTGCCGTGAGCGCGATTGTGGTCGGGTTGTGCAGCAGCTCACGGAATTCATTCAGACGAGTGTAGTCGGGGCGAAAGTCGTGCCCCCATTCGCTGATGCAATGGGCCTCGTCGACCGCCAAGAGCTGAATGCTCCGTTTACCGATCACGTCGAGGAATTCCGATTTTCGAAAGCGTTCTGGAGTGACGTACAACAGATGGAAATCCCCGTCACCAACCGCGGCATACCGGCTTTCGCGTTCTTTTCGAGAAAGTGACGAATTGATGAATGTGGCCGAGATTTCTCGCTGCCGCAGTGAATCGACCTGATCTTTCATCAACGCAATCAACGGCGAGATGACCAATGTCAATCCCGATGCTGCCGTGGAACCCGTTTCGGCATGCACAAGCGCCGGGATTTGGTAGCACAGTGACTTGCCCATGCCAGTCGGCATGATGACAAGCGCGTGCTTTCCCGCAAGAACATGGTCAATAACGTTTAGCTGCTGCCCTCGAAAACCGGGATGGCCGAAGCGTGAATTCAAAATCTCAAGTGGCGTAGGCGTCAACGGCGCGGTTCCTAAAACCAAGTACGCGGATCGCATTGCAGATTGTCAAATACTATTTCAGCCTCTTGAGAAAACGAATCATCGTTTACCAGTGAGTCGCAATTCTAGCACCTGCCGACAAAATGTCCCGTTCGCATCGGCATTCAGATTGAGCGTCATTCGTCAAACACGATTGTTGCCGACACCGGCCGGTGATCGGACAACGTTGACTTGATCACTTTGTAATCCGCGAATTCCCAGTTTGGTGGAATCAGAATCCAATCGATCACCTGCGTCGGATCGCTCGATAAAAACGTCATCTCGTCGGCGGATGGTTTCAGTCTCGGTTGGAATTGAAACTGATTTGAAGCGACAAGCACGTCGAATGCCGTTTTTCCGGTTGTCGACTGTTCGGCTCGTGGAAATCCCGTCGGCGTTGAATTGAAATCGCCGACGGCAATCAGCGGCCATTCGGATGTGCCTGCCAATTCTTCGATCATTCTTGCCGATTTCACGCGGACATCTTCGTTTCGATGCTCGAGATGTACGGCGACAACGCGGATTCGACGGTTCGGCGACACCTGCAGCGTGCAAATCGCACCGCGTTTGCATCCCGCGAGCAGACGTTCCCACGGCTTGTAGGCGGGAAACTCTACAGGCCGGCAATCAACGATTGGAAATTTGCTGAGAATCGCGTTACCGAATTTCCAAGTGCCGTATGCAAAACGGAAGTCCAAGTTTCGTTGCTCAACCCAAAACGGATACTCCGCGAGTTTCGCAATGGCTTCCGCCTGATTCTGATGTCCGCTCCAGGTCGAGTCGAAGTCAACTTCATTCAAGACAACGATGTCGGCTTCCGTTTCTTCGATCAAACTCGCAATCTTCTCGATTCTCGCGTGCTTCCGATGGCCGGATTCTTTCCAATTGTCATCCGTGTCACCTCGTCCGTGAGCGATATTGAAACTGACGATACGAATGCTCGAACGCTCTTGTGCGGTCGTCTGCCGGGGCCCGTTGCTGTCAGCGATCGAGCGAACTCGAATCCTGCGTCCCGCGCTGCGAAACCGGCTGATTGGATACGGACCAATGACGACGATGATGCACAGAACAAATACGGCGGACAGCCTTTTTCTTCGACGAATTCCCGCAGCCAGCTTTTGAAACATCGAGTCATCGTTTCAAACGCGGCTGTCGAATTCAATGTCATTGAGTGCACGAACCGTGCACGAATTGGCTAGAGTCGTCAACCGGTGCGGCAGGCTGATGCGCCGCGTTGCAACCGCAAGGCTGGGCGCGGAGCCATTGATTGGGGCGGATTGGGGTACGAGACCGGCCGAAATTGCTGGTTCAGTTGGAAATTCTGGCGGCCATCGTTGTAGTGATTCGGAAACGCGGCACTTGGTTGCGCGGCCGGCTGCTGGACATAATATCCAGATTGTGGTGTCGTGTACGAGCGTGTCATCCTGGCCGATGACGGCATCGGTTGAGACGACGAAGCATACGGCTCGTAAGTTTCCGCGGACTGGCAACCGGCTGTGACGATTGCTCCCAACGACAAAATCCGAAACCAACTCTTCATCGAATCGCCCCTTAACGAGAATTGTCCTGTCACGGATTCTCATCGGCCAGATTCGGCCGTCATTCTGTGTGAGTGGTTACAATTCCGCGGCATAATCACACTGCCACGCAGGCTGAACCGAATAATTGCGAGAATCTGGCGAGGAATTGAGATGCGTTGAAGAAATGATTCAAGTATCACGACAAGCGTCGCGAGTTGCCGTCTTAAGTAGGCCCCGCGAGCCAAGCGGGACCTGCATTAGGCTGATTGTCCCAGATTCCCGTGGTACGCGTGCGGGATGCTCGCAGCCCACAATAGGCTAGCGGGAAGCGTCAGCTTCCTGGCTAAGTCGATTCGACATTCAATTCTGGGTTCCATTGCATCATGCAGCTTGGGATCCGCGGAGACTCTCAATTCGGAAACGGTCCGTCGTAGCCAGGAAGCTAACCCGGATTATTCACGAATCTAACGAAATTCGGCGTATCTTCTGAATGTCACAATGCTTCCATCACGCGCTTAAAA
>CAUZVF010000676.1:0-4270 GCA_963582955.1 Planctomycetota bacterium | reverse complement strand
CAATTACTTGGAAGTCGATACGAGTCCCAGCGGCACAACCGCGATAACGGCAACCGTGATTTGCTGGGCACCAGCCTTTCGCAAAGCCTTGGAAGCTTCATTCGCTGTCGTTCCAGTGGTCAGAATGTCGTCGACCAGCAAGACGTGTTGGCCGGCGAGTGCTCCCTTTTTCCGGACCCGAAAGGCATCGCGGAGATTGGCACGTCGCTGTTGCGAAGACAGGCTCGACTGGTCCGGAGTGTTACGGATCTTCGCCAGTATATGAGCGTCAAAATTAACTTGCAACTTCCTTGCCAGGACAGTGCCCAGCGTCATCGGCGGATTGTGTGGCTTCCACAACCGATGCAGCCAGTATTGAGGAACAGGAACGACGACATCAAATTGGGCCGATTCGAAGCGGTTCTGGTTTGCGTGCCAGAGCCGTTCCGCCAGCGCCGCCGCCACGACTTCCTGGCGACTTGATTTCGCGCGGATGCAAGACTTGCGTAATTGGCCGTCATACAACCCGAGACGAATGACTTGTTCGAAAACAAACTTGCGACCCCGGCAGTGAGCGCAATCGATGTCGGCCGTCAGATAGGGACCCAAAGGAGACCCACAGCCCCGGCAAACATTCGTAATGTTGTCCGTGAGATTTGAACGGCAATCAGCACAGACAAGACCATCATCGGACTTGCCGGCCGCAATGCCGGAAACGGATGTCTGGCAGATGGCACACGCGGGAGGGTACAGAAATTCAAAACCACACCGAACGAATTCAGTCAGACTCGACATGTTGGTACGGCGTTCCCAGTGAATCCTTACGCATCAGCAATCGGAAAGTTCAACAGATCGCTGTATTCGTTACTCCGTCGTTGAGAATTCTAGCAACTCGATCGAACAAATTCCCTATCCGTTCCTCGGCAGGCATGTAGCTCATTGATAAAACAAGCCAAGACCATTTTGCGTGTCAAAATTGCCTTAGTGACTTGCGGGCTTGCAAGACGCATTTCTTGAACAATCGATGGCTTAATGGGCGACGAGACGATCATCATTGGCGGCGGTTTGGCGGGGCTTGCGGCGGCGACCGCATTGGTTCGCCACGGTGTGCGGGCCACGGTTTTGGAATCGCGACCGCGGCTCGGCGGACGCGCCAGTTCCTTTGTCGACCAAGCGACGGGAGAAACCATCGACAATTGCCAGCATGTGACGATGGGATGTTGCACGAACTTCCGTCACTTTTGCCAAACCGTTGGTACGGATAGGTTGTTTCGTATTGAACGCAAGTTGCATTTCGTTGGTCCGCCAGAGACTCTCAACGACGTTATCCGCACCGACCGGCTCGTGAGTTGCTGGCTTCCGGCTCCTTTGCACTTGTTGCCGTCGTTCCGGCGGCTCAGCTATTTGTCAAACGACGACAAACGCAGTTTGGCACGTGGGCTCAGAAGACTGGCGCGATGTGATCCCGACACCGAGGCAACTCAATCATTCCAGCAATGGCTGACGAAAAACGGCCAATCGGATACCGTGATCGAGCGATTTTGGCACGTTGTCATCATTAGTGCGCTCAGCGAGACACTCGACCAAGTCAGCATCCGGCACGCGCGCAAGGTATTCGTCGATGCGTTTCTTGCAAACCGTCACGGTTGGGAGGTCAGCATTCCGACCGTGCCTTTGGATGTGCTGTACGGCGAGCGACTTCAGAAGTGCATCAACGAACAAGGCGGCCGCATTCGATTGAAGACCGGTGTGCGGCGACTGATTGAGTCTGACAATTTGATTTCCGGAGTCGAATTGCGTAGCGGTGAAGTTGTGAGTGCCGATCAATTCGTGTTGGCCGTTCCGCACACGGCCGTGAAGGCGTTGCTCCCGGAATCGATGCAAGGACGCTCGGAAATTCAGCGAATCGGGCGGCTCGGGACGGCACCGATTGCCAGCATTCATCTTTGGTTTGACCGGCCGTTCACGAAACTCCCGCATGCGGTGTTCGTCGGTCACTTTTGCCAGTGGATGTTTAACCGGTCAAATTCACAAGAGAATCCCAAAGCGGAAGGTTCCAGCGATGTTGCAGAAGTTGTTTCACAACCAGGACACTATTACCAAATCGTGATCAGCGCGGCCCATGACGTCACGCAACAACCTCGCCAATCGTCGATCGGCCGGGCTCTGGCCGAGTTGACTGCGGTCTGGCCGACAGTTGCGGAGGCGAAATTGCTGCATTCCCGGCTCGTCATCGAACATGACGCGGTGTTTTCAGCGCGGCCGGGGAGTGATGATCTGCGGCCCGCCCAACAATCACCGATCCCAAACTTACAGTTTGCAGGAGATTGGACGGCGACCGGCTGGCCGGCGACGATGGAAGGCGCGGTACGAAGTGGATACCTGGCGGCCGAGAACATCTTGCGGCATTTCGGCAAGCCAACTCGGTTAGTGCAACCGGACTTGCCCGTCGGCCTGTTGTCGAGGTTGTTGCTGAACCTATAAGATGCGGCGTCACAATAATTCGCCCATTTCATGATCGGCCAACCAGTTCATTCCACGTATACGGCAACTTTTCCAGGAATGCGCCGCGTCATCACAATTGTCAGCATGCTCGTTGGACTCACGCTGGTGGGGACGGTTGGGTTGCGTCTGATCGAAGGCGCGCCATGGCTTGACTGCCTCTACATGGCCGTGATCACGTTGTCGACGATCGGCCTCGAAGACGCCGTCGGTCTGAGCAGTCAGGGGAAAGTCTTCATTATTGTTTATATTGTGCTGGGATTGGGCACGTTTACCTATAGTGCTTTTCAGATAGGCCAATGGGTTGTCAGCGTCGAAATGGGGTCGATATTGGAGAAACGGCGAATGGAGAAAAACGTCAAAACACTTCGTAATCATTTCATTGTCTGTGGATTAGGCCGCGTCGGAACAACAGTCTGCGGCTATCTGCATGAACGCAACCAGCCGTTTATCGTTGTCGATACCGACGAAACGCGCGTTGTCGCGTTCTGCGAGGAACACAGTTGGTTGTACGTGATCGGTGACGCAACTCACGACGAGGTTCTTCGAAAGGCCGGAATTGAGCGGGCTCGTTCGCTGACCACGGTTCTTGCCACGGACGCCGATAATTTGTATGTCGTGTTGTCGTCACGAATGCTTAACAGCCGGCTTCAGATCATCGCGCGTGCCAGTGACGAAACGGCGATCGACAAATTGGAACGCGCCGGTGCGAGCCGCGTGGTCAGTCCGGTCAGAAGCGGCGCGATCAAAATGGCCCGGTTCATGATCAGCCCAACGATCGAGGACTTTCTTGAAATCGCCGATGAACGCGACAGTGACTTGGAATTGGCGGACGTCCAAATCACTGAGAAAAGTCCATTCGTCGGAAAGCAATTGATGCAGACGAACTTGCGAGACATGGGCGTCATGGTCATCGGCATCCGCCGCGCGAACGGAGATCGTCTGATGCCACCACCGGGAAATGCGGTGATCGAAGCTGGCGACAGCCTGTTTGCTTTCGGAAATTCCGAAGCCGTCAATGCCATGATTGATAATTCGATTGCAAGCGGCTGACCTCATTCTGCAACTTGACGCAGCGCTGACTCGATCACTCGCGCGCGCCGACCAGCGATAGTTGCGGACGCGAGGTATCTGTTTCGCCGAGTTCCGCAAGCTGCGATTCGATCATTTCAAGCTGCCTTGCGATCTCTTCCCGACGATTGCCCCACTTCTGCTGCCATGCGAAAAAGAGATCGTCGGCCCGATGCGAATCATCAATAAAGTGATTTCTGTTCTTGTGAATGCGAATGAGTGATCGTCTCAGTCGGGACTTTGGTATCTGCTGAGTTCCCGAATCTATTCGTAAAGAACGCATTCAATGCTCCGAAAGTTGCTCGTCTTGGTTGGGAATTCGGATTAGTCGTTGATGCTAATTCGATGCCTTCCATTGGGAAGGCGGCGGTTGCGTGAGTCGTCGATCTCGGATGCCACTCTTTGAAGATCGCGTAATGCTGCCTAATTCTGATCGACATTTCCGACTACGAATCTTGACGGCTGTGGCCCAAGTTGCATGATTAGCGAGCTATCGCTGGATAGGTAGCCTGCACAACATTCACGACTGACAAAACTGAGAAACAGTTAGGTCTGTTACAAACCTGCTACCGAATACCAACCGCTAAATATGGAAGATCAGATGCGACTCATGGCTTTTGGGCAGCGGCCTTCAATCGTCCAATGACGGTCAGTCGTTTGTGTCGCCCACCCACCCGGCAGATCGCAGTCATTCAATAACTGCTGGATTTCGTGGATT
>CAUZVF010000675.1:0-4273 GCA_963582955.1 Planctomycetota bacterium | reverse complement strand
TCCCGGCGACGAATAGTTCGCCGTTTCGTTACTGATCTTCAATGATGGGCGAATCCGACGTCCGAGCCGACGCCGGTGCGATGTTTTTCTTGCCCCAATGAATTGATGGATCAACGAATGCGCACGGCCCAGCGCGGCTGGTTTGACACAACGAAAGAGGCCGGCGGGACGTTTGCAAAACACGCGCGCAAATCGCGCGTATCTTTCCTTGTAAGACCTCTAAACGGGCTCCTCATTTTTGGAATCGTTGCATGACACGAATTCCGATGGTACTGTCAGCCAGAACATCCGCCGATGGAATTCGCCGCCGGCTGGAAAACTCTTAAGCTTGACGACTTCGGATAGGATCCATTCATCATGCAAACGCTTCGTATTGCCGCCATCGCCATGAACAGCCCGTTTGGGCAAGTCAAACAAGTACTCACCGAAATCGACGGCTGGTGCCGTCAAGCGGCCGACGCGGGAGCGGAATTGGCTGTGTTTCCCGAACTACTCGTTCATGGGCATTGCACTCCCAACACCTGGGAACTGGCTGAACCGGTGCCCGATGGGCCGAGCATCCATCGGCTCATTGAATACGCCAGGCAATATGGGTTGTTTCTTTCCGTCGGACTCAGTGAAAAGGAAAACGACATCGTTTACAATGCTCAAGTCCTGGTTGGTCCGGACGGATATCTCGGAAAGCAGCGCAAGTTGCACATGTCGCGGGACGAAGTCTTGTATTACAAGGGAGGTCTTGAACTTCCCGTGTTTGATATTGGCAAGTGTCAAGTTGGGACAATTATTTGTTACGACAATCAGTTTCCCGAACCGGCTCGGATTCTTGCCTTGCGCGGTGCCGATATTCTGTTAATGCCGCATGCCGCGCGAGTCAAAATGTGGCAAGATACGCCGGAATCTATGGCGGCGGCCCGACAGCATTCACTCGATTATTTCACTTCTTGTTATGCCATGCGTGCCCGTGAGAATGCTTGCTTCGCCGTGCTGACAAATCAGGCTGGCCGAGCCGGTTACGTCGACATCTATCCGCCAGATTCGCCGAATCAGCCACACCATTGTGGTGGTGTGCTCGTTTTTGCACCGAATGGAGAATTGATCGAGTCAACTCAGCGAGATTTCATCAAAGATGAGATGATCGTCACCGACCTGAAAGCCGATCGATTGACAGCGGAACGCAGTCTCGCGAATTACACAATGAGGTCACGTAGGCCAGAGCTATACGGCGAACTCGTCAAGGAACAGACGAAATGTTAGCCCGATCGACATTCCAAACGCGGGACATCGGCAATTCCAGTTCGGAATCGTTGCCAAAGTCACCGAACGTGCCGTAACATTCCGTTTCCAGTTGATCACGGCAATTAGATTCGGAATGATATACTTTGCAAACCCAGAGTTGATTGGGTTTGTCAAGTATATCATTCCGATTAAATTTCATAATTAACCTTGGAGTCGGAATGCGCAAGAAAAAACCGAGCCAGCACAAAAATGTGGCTCGGATTTTGTGAATGACCCCGACGGGATTTGAACCCGTGTTGTCGGATCGAAAGTCCGATGTCCTAGGCCTAACTAGACGACGGGGCCGTTTATGCTCAACAATTTAAGGCTTCGAACAGACATGTCAAGCAGCGCCTGCCAAGCGAGTTGGAATTGAGAAGGGAAAAGAAGGAAATTCAGAGTTCCGTTGGCCGCTGTCAAGCACCAAATTAGAGTAATCCGCGATGAAAACATTTTTCGCGCTGGATTCGCGTGCTCTTGCAACTACGATAGACACGAGACCCGACGGTTAGCATTCAGCGTCGGCCGTCGAAACGTCAGAAGCATTTTCTTTAACATTAGCCTCGTCAGCCTGAATCGCTTCATGAATTTCGCTACGGTGAATCGGAATCTCACGTGGAGCTTGAATGCCCAGCCGAACTTTGTCACCGCGGACGTCGACCACCGTAATCACGATGTTGCCGTTGATTACGATGCTTTCGTCCTTTTTTCGAGACAAGACTAACATGGATTTCTTCCCCGAAGGAATCGGCTGTCGTTTTGGAGTTTGACCAAAGGTGTATCGATCTCCCTTTAATTGTGCCGAAAGTCATGTCTCGGATTTCCAAAGCACATAACACTTTGAGAGGCATCCGATTCTAAAGGTGTGAAATCGACCGGTCAAGGGTGTGTCGCCATGACGCAACGCAAGAGGCAGACCACAAAAACTGAGGATACGAAACTTCAACGGTTTAATTTGAAGGCGAATTTCGGCTGTTTCTCGAAAATGAGCAACTGCACCGAAAACCAAAAACACTCTTCAAGCCATAACTTGTATAACATCAATAGTTTAGGGGGATCGTAATTTTCCGCAACCAGTTGCAAATGCCATTTCCCGCGGTTAACCGCATATTGTAGAATTATTGGTCTCAGCTCTTTTGTGACCGTTCATTGTTTTTATCTATTTGGCTATCAGTTGAGTTCAACGACAGTTAATCGTACCGGACATTCAGCGACGGATCAGATTCAGAAAGAACGCGTGGCCCTCTCGACCGGGGCAGCATGGGACGTGCGGAATGGCGACAAGTCAGTTCAATTCGTCGACGTCTGGAGCCACGATTGCACATCGCATTCTGATTGTCGATGACGATCCGGATACCGCGAATTCCATCAAAACGCTCCTGCATAAGCACGGTTACGAAGGAATCGTGGCAAAAGACGGTGGACAAGCACATTCATCATTTGTGATGCGTAAGCCCGATTTCGTGCTGTTGGACATTATCCTGCCCGGTGAGAGTGGTTTTGAAGTCTGCGAGCGCATGAAGCAGACTGACGAAACGATACCAGTCGTGTTTGTCACCGCGATTGATATGGAGGATGCCCGTAAT
Organism: Planctomycetota bacterium; assembly: GCA_963582955.1. Taxonomy (GTDB): domain Bacteria; phylum Planctomycetota; class Planctomycetia; order Planctomycetales; family Planctomycetaceae; genus CAUZVF01. The sequence goes on along the minus strand of CAUZVF010000675.1, from coordinate 1,412 downwards.
CTTGCCACACGTGTGGGAGCGGACGGCTACATCACAAAACCAATTCGTGACGAGGAATTACTTTCACAAATCACGGAAATCTCACTTCGTGTCTGGGAACGATTTCATCTCGACCAACCGAAGGAAGAGCACAGAATTCGCTTTTCGTGCCGTTGCGGCAAGCGGTTTAAGGTAAGTCCCGTCCACAAGGGGCGGACGTTGACATGTCCTGATTGTGGGGAGCCGTTGATCGTTCCAAGGCACGACTAGCGCACGATCGAATCCGAACTCAGCCGAATCCGAACCCAGCGGTTTTCCGTCACGGACCTGGTAAAGAGGCTTAGACAACAGGCAATTCCGATGGCTGCATTGATCGTTCAATCCGGCAAACACCGCGGCAAGAAGCTTGTCTTGCCTCAAAAGGACGTCATCGTCGGTCGTGACGATGATTGCCAAATCCGCCTCGCCACCAAGGAAATCAGCCGGCATCACTGCATTTTGAAGCAATCTTCCGGCGGCATCACCGTGACAGACCTCGGCAGCCAAAACGGGACACTCGTGAATGACGCACTGATCTCGGAAGAAACCGTCCTGAATGCGGGTGACATCTTGACGATTGGTCCGATCACATTCCAGGTTGCTGGCGAGAAGAAATCTCCAGAAAAGGCAGCCGCTCCCGAAACCACTACGGAATCGGCGACGGACAACGACATCGCGAGCTGGCTGAATCAAGACGTCACTGACGACGGAGCCACGTCGGCCGAAACAACGATCATCAAGAAGCGGTCCGAGGTTCCCGATGCCGACGTGCCCGATACCGACGTTCCCGATGCCGAAGTTCCCGATGCTGCGGTACCCAAACCGGCTGCTGCTCCAACACCTGAATCCGAGCCAGTCACTGCAGCCACGTCACAAGACTCGACGGCGGTTCCGCCAGCGTCCAAACGCAATTTCAATTCCATCGCGGAAGAAGGAGCCGATATCATTCGGCGTCACTTGGAAATGATTCGAGATAAAGAGTAGGATCAATTCCGACTGGAATCCGGTCCACAACCGCGAAACTCCTTGCTTCCACGAAACATCACTGATGCGAATCATTTCCGGCCGTTATCGCCGGCGAAAACTTCAAACGAATCCCGGCTTGACGACACGTCCGATCACGAATCGAGTCAAGGAAATGCTATTTGCGCGGCTCGGCGGCGCGCTGGAAGGCCGACAGGTTGCCGACGTTTTTGCCGGTACCGGGACGATGGGCATCGAAGCCCTCAGCCGCGGCGCGGCGACGTCTGTTTTCATCGAGAACGATCACCGGGCTCACGATTTGCTCAAGAAAAACGTCGCGATGCTGGGAATTGAGGACAATACGGTCTGCTGGCGGACGGATGTCGTGCGAACGTCGTTTCAGCCCAAGGGAGTTGATGGCTTCTTTCCGT
>CAUZVF010000674.1:0-4277 GCA_963582955.1 Planctomycetota bacterium | reverse complement strand
ACTGGCGGTTCGCCGGAGCACCGTCGTTGTACTTACCGGCCGTTACGTCGCCGCTGCATCCGGAGACGTAGATTTGATGAACCGACTGGTCGTCTCGTCGTCGCCTCTCTCGAGCGATGCCGACGAAGTCGTAACTGACCCCACCACGGCCGTAGTAACTCATCGGATGCGTCGCATAGGCGTGCATTGCGGTGAGCGGTTTCTTGCCGTTCCAAAAGCTCAGCGTTTTCAGCCACGGATCGATCAGGCCGTCGTCCGCCTTGCTGTGGAAGGCGCTTCCGCCGGATCGGCTGCCGCGGCTGAACGCAACTCGGCCGCCTTCCAACACGACGCGGCGATTCGAGGCGACTTTCTCGACCTTGGCTTGTCCGGTTCCAATATGAGTCACCGGTTGCGGGTTTTCCAATCCGTCCTTTAGAGCTGTCGCCGTTCGCTGCACGGCCTCTTCATGAAACGCGAAATCGAATAGCTCGCCTTCGAGGCCGACTTTCGAGAGCAGGTTGCCTGCGCCGATGTCGGACACCGGCGCATCGTGCTGATGCAGGCTGCTGACTAAGACGCGTTCGGCAGTTGTCTTGGCGGCCTTTGCCAAAACCTCACGCCAACGATCGTAGGCCTCGTTACGAATCTCGCACCAGTCGACGGCACACACGACGATTGGCTCGATTGCTCCGTAAAGGACAAATCCATGTGCCTGCAATGGGTTGACAATCTTCTTCGACTTTTGTGGCAGGACACCCATGCAACGATGATTCAGAGGAATCGTCACGTCGGCCGAAAATGTGGAAAGCAGGAATTGAGGCATGTTGGCTCCACGCATGTCGGTTGATTGCATAAACTCGGTTTTGCGACGTACGTCGCTTTCCCAACATCATGACTTAGAACGACCGCCAAGCAAGGTATCGGGCAAAAATGTCAACCTTTGATGAACTGATCGCTTCACGCAAACAATGGATTGCGGAAGTCCTCGAGACGTGGTGCCGCGCCGCGAAAATTGCCGATTTAAGAAAAGCGGACGACGAGTGGACAGACATTGCGGGCAACGTCGACACCGAATCGACGTTGTGGACGTGGGCCTGGAGCCGCTTTCCCGATGCCGTGGAAGAGGGATTCAGCGGAATCAACGAAACGAGCGAAGTCGTCGTAACGCTAATCGACGGAACAACGGTAGCAGGCTATCCCGACGCGCGAGCAGCCGAAAAAGGATATCTGCTACTGATGACGACCGATCAACAAACAAACGATTCCAAAGAAGAGCGCCTTTTTTGCATCGACGAAATAGAATCGATTGTCAAGAGGCAAGATACCATCGATTAAGAACGGGCGATGTCGGCGACGCGAGAATCTAGGTGTGTCGGTGTGTCAAAGCACTGTGCGGCTATTTTCGATTCGAATACGGAGCGGAAGACGACGCTCGTTTCGCTCAAGCCAACCCATGCTCTGCAAATTCACTGAATTGACGCGGATCGCGCCGTCAGTTGGGCGAAGTCATCTTGCTCCGTTTCGATGAATTCGATATTTCTACGCAGCTTCACGGTCGACTCTTGGTGCGCTGCGTTCTCTACGCGGAGAATCGTACCATCATCGGCACTCACATCTCGCAATTCTCCCGACTCTGCATCCAACCACTTCCACAATTCGGAATCCCCGCAATTCCTCACGACTGAGAGCAATCAATATGATTGGTGTCTTTCGCGGCACCCGTAGCGGCCGAACCACGGAATCTCCGTTTTGCGGTTCGCGTCGGCTGGTGTGCCTGTTACTGACAGTTTATTTGGGCAGTGTTCTTTCCATTCTAATCGGTTGCCAAACGGTGACTCCGCTGATCAGAGCCCAGTCTCCGGACGAAGTGGATGCGGATTTTGTCGTCGGTGAGCCGATCGTTGCCATCCGTATTGAAGGCAACACGACCATTCCGGCATCCGCCGTCATGCGGCACGTCAATACGCAACTCGGACGCCCGGCCGACCAACGGCAGATTAAGGAAGACCTGCGTGCTTTGTACGCAACGCGATGGTTCTTCAGCGTCGAACCACGCTACCGTTACAGCAAGAAAGGACTCATTCTCGTCTTTCACGTTGTCGAACGCCCCGTGATCCGCAAAGTCGAATTTCGTGGAAACCGCAAGATCAAGACGAAGTACCTGCAAGCGCTGACGGGGTTGGACGAAGGATCTCCGTATGACGTCAGTGCCAATCGCGAATCGGTGCGGCGGATCAAAGACCACTACCGCGAGAAGGGATTTCCATTCACGAAAGTCGAATTGCAGAAAGGCGACTCGCGCGATGATCGCGAAGTGATTTTTCAGATCGACGAAGGCAACAAGGTTATTGTCAAACGCACCAAGTTTACGGGCAACAAGGCATTTAGAGATGCTCTGTTACGCACCAAACTCCGCACGAAGCGTGCCTTCTTCGGGCTCACCTTCATTAACGGCAAGTACAACCCGGAAACGATTACCGACGACATCGCGTCGCTGACGGACTATTACCACAGCCTGGGCTATTTTGACGTCAAGATTGACCGCAACGTGTCGATGGCGGAGTCACGATTTGCGTTGTTTCATCGCAATCCGTTCAAGCCGGGAATCTCGAACGTCACGATCGATTACATCATCGATGAAGGCATGCGCTACAAGCTGCGGAATGTTCTGATCGAAGGCAATCAGATCTTCACAGAGGAAGAACTGTCGAAAGATCTCGAAATGGCGTCAGGCAAGGAATTCAATGCGCGCGATTTGAACAAGGATGTCGAGGGAATTCGCGACCGATACGGAAAACTAGGCCGGTTATTCGCCGGTGTCGACGCCGTCCCACGCTTTCTGGAAGAACCCGGCATGGTCGATCTGGTTTATCGGATCGATGAAGACCGTGTCTATCGAGTTCGCCGAGTCAACGTGCATATTCGCGGCGACAATCCGCACACGAAAGAAACCGTGGTCTTAAACCGGATCGTGGTTCATCCGGGAGACCTCGCGAATCCCAAATTGATCAAACGCAGTGAGACTCGATTGCAGGGACAGATCTTCGAACGCGGAGCTGCGGGACCGCGGGTCAAGGTGACTCGCGTTAAGAACGACCCAACGCCGTTCAACAGCGTTGTTCGTGGCCAAAATTACGATGACGATCCTGTCTTGCCACGACCGCCGAATCTCATCTTCGAAAACAATCCCTACGGTGATCCGTTCGGCCGAGCACTCAGGCAGCCGCCCGGTGAGATCGATTTGGATTACTACGTTACCGAGGCGCGAACGGGGCGGTTGATGTTTGGCGTCGGCTTCAACAGTGATGCCGGCGCGATCGGTTCGATCGTTTTGGAAGAGAACAACTTCGACATCTTGCGGCCACCAACAAGTTTTCGCGATCTGGCCGACGGGGGGTGGCGTGGCGGCGGGCAACGTTTCCGCATGGAAGCCGTTCCCGGCGACATCGTTAGCCGTTATCTGATCAGTTGGTCCGATCCCTATTTCCTCGACACCGATTACAGTTTCGGAGTTAGCGGATTCTATTACACGCGGTTCTTCCCCGATTGGGATGAAGACCGGACCGGCGGACGAATCAGCTTGGGACGGCAATTCACGCCGGAAATCTCGTTGACCGGATCGTATCGTTTGGAAGATGTCACACTGAAGAATCCGGACTTTCCAACGCCGCAAGTCTTGATCGATGCGTTGGGCAGCAACTTCTTTCAGTCGTTTACCACGGCATTGGCACACGACACGCGCGATTCGCCGTACCTGCCGTCGGAAGGACATTTTGTCCAAGCCAGTTATGAACAGGCATTCGGCGATTTCTTATATCCTCGCATGGAAGTTGAAGGACGGCAGTATTTCACGACGTATGCTCGGCCGGACGGCTTCGGACGCCATATTCTGTCGCTACGTCTGCAAGCGGGATGGACGGACAGCGACACGCCAATTTTTGAACGGTACTACGCGGGTGGTTTCCAATCGTTCCGCGGCTTTGCCTTCCGAGGAGTCAGTCCGATCGGAGCGGGAACTTCGGTCCGAGTCGGTGGCCGCTGGCAGTTCTTAGGCGGAGCCCAGTACTCGGTCCCCATCACAGCCGACGAAAACATCGGCATGGTCTTCTTCTCCGACTTCGGCACCGTGGAAAACACGGTCGGCCTCGAAAACTTCCGCGTCTCCGTCGGTTTTGGTTTGCGGTTGACGGTTCCCGCCATGGGACCGGCTCCGATCGCTTTGGACTGGGCAATTCCGGTCATCAGCGAAAACTTCGATGACGAGCGCCTCTTCAGTTTCTATATCGGGCTGACTC
>CAUZVF010000673.1:0-4277 GCA_963582955.1 Planctomycetota bacterium | reverse complement strand
TACGTTGAAAACGATACCAGCATCGGTCGAGATTCAGCACTCGGTCGCTGCTGTCCTCTCTGGATTCACAGCCTCGGAGACGCGTTTCAGTTTTTTCACCTTACGGGGTGCGCCCGATCAATCCAAAGGAGTCGCCGATGTTTGGGGACGTGGCGACTTATGGTACTCCCCGTCTTTCATGATCATCAGCAGGTTGTCGCGATCCTGCAGCAGTGTGACGTCCTGGACCGGATCGCCGTCGATCAGCAGCAAATCGGCGAGGTAGCCTTCCTTGACAAGACCCAGTTCGTCGCCCATGTCCATGATCTGGCCCCCGAGCTGGGTGGCCGCGCTGAGAACTTCGTTGCCGGTGTAACCCAAAAGGTTGACGAAGTGCTGGAAGTCGCGGGCGTTGGTCCCGTTGGGGTTCCAGGCGAAACCATAATCGCCCCCCGGCAGGACCCGTAAGCCCCGTTTGCGCATTTCCTGGTGCACTTCCTGGCTGCGTTGCATCATGGGGATCAGGCCCATGTGCTCTACGACCTCGGGGGTGATTCCCCAGTCGCCGGCTTCGTACGATGTCGCGTAGATAATGCCGATCGCGGGAGCCAGAAAGATCCTGTCCTTGGCTTCCTCGAGCATGTCGATGGTCTCCGGGGTGGCGTAGTCGCAGTGGTAAATGACCCGGAAGTCATACTTCAAAGCTAATCGAATGGCCCTGTCCGCGCGGGCATGACAGGACAACCAGCAACCGCGATCGTGCGCCTCTTCCGAGGCGGCCGCCACTTCGGCTTCGCTGTAGGCACACTTTTCACCGAATCCTGGTCGCACGAAGGCGTCACCCGAGAGGTTGATCTTGATGGTGTCGACACCCTCGCGGCTCAGGAAGCGCACGGTCTTCCGCATCTCGTCGACGCCATCGGCAATCATCTCCAGACCCTGGCGATACAGATGCGCTTGCCGCTCGTCGCCGAGACCGCCCGTGGAGGTGATCTCGGGCGAAGCCGCGCGTAAACGTGGGCCCGGAATTCGGCCGGCGTTGATCTCGTTGCGAATGACGACCTCCGTGCGCGGTTTCGCCGAGGCCGCCGAATAAACGCTGGTAAAGCCGCTATCCAATAGCAGCTTCGCGTTGTGCATGGTTTTCAGGACGTGCTCTTCCGGCGGAATCTCTCCGAGATCTTTCAGCGCCGCGACGTCGGTGAACGTGATGTGCCCGTGAGGTTCTACGAGGCCCGGCATCAGGCAGGCGCCCTCACCGTCGACCAGCTCGACACCATCTTCCCGGGCGATCGGCTGCTTGCCCCTGGTGACTTTCGCAATGCGGTTTCCTTCGACCATTACCTCACCAGGGAAGGGATCGCTCCCCGACCCGTCGAAGATCATGACGTTGCTGAATATTGTTGCACTCATCTATTCCTCCCATGACGTTTCGTCTCTGCTGAGTCTTGTAATCGATGCAGCGTTTAAGATGCGACTGCTGACTGTGCAGGTCGACTTTGGAAGCTGTCAACATTGTAATCAATTACGGGAAGATCATCGCAAGAGCCTCCGTGAGCACTTGTCGCAAAAAACGACCCTTTTTTGATTTGCTGCGACGTGCGGCGAGAGTGTTGTCCCAGACCGCCATACGTTTTTTGACACATGCTGGGCGCGTCAGAAACTCGTACGTATTTTGAGAATCGGGCCTAATTGGTCGGCCGCCGGAGAAATGCGCCGAAAGATATGTCAAAATTCGAACGTATTTTGAGATTCTCGTTATTCCGTGCCCTCAGTCCTTGTCCGCTGGCGGCTCCATGCCTGTTGGGCTCTCGATCGGCGAAGGCCATTTCCAGGAGCCACCGGACAACCCGATCGTCCTTTTGTCGAACCGTCGATAATCCGTAGTAGACGGCGTTAAAGCACATCGCTGTTAAAGGCGGATTGCTCGGCTACCAAACAGGGTCGCACGAGTGAATGAGCCGCTGAGCTAGCAAGAGTTGATTGCCGTGCGTTCGTCGCCTACGGCGAGGCAGTCCCCTGGGCGATGTAAGTTGAGTGAAAACGACGGCACGTTGTCTGAGGCTTGAGTCGATGCTCAGTCCTCGCGGCCGCCCGAGAGTTCGTCCAGCTCAGAAAGCGCACGACAACGAGTCTTGCCCCGTTTTATTCCGCAGCGCTGCCGCCTTGCTGTTAGCGGCGCCCCGTTGCCGTATTCAATCCCCGTTTCGTAGACACCAGTTGACGGCGTTTCGCAGCAGAAGCTGGAACATGGGGTGCTGCAGCGACTCGCGGGTGTGGCCGTTGGCCAGGTGGCACAGCCGGCCCTTGCCTGGTTCGTAGACCCAGCCGGCGGCGGCGACGGACTTGCCGTCGTCCGATCGGTTGCGGAGCAGCAAGTGCACTTTCTGGTTGTCGTAGGGCGGCGTGTGTTGTTCGTCGGCGACCGAGAAGTCGCTGACGCCGCGCGTAACCGGGTGCTTGCGGTCGACGACCTCGACGCGGAAGCGTTCTAGCGGACCGTGGCCGATGTATCGGCCGCCGACCAATTCCAGGTAGCCACCCTTGTCGGGGTATAGGCCCATCGAGTTGTGCAGGTTCAAGAAGGCTCCGCCGCCGTGCACATACTTTACGATGGCCTGTTGCTGTTCGGGGGTCATCCAGATGTATTGCGATTTCTTTCCGGTCTTGGGCCGTTGCAGCCCGTCGCGCAGGATGACCAGCAGCCCGACCTTTGACAGGTTTACGGCCGACAGCGCTTTGACATCGACGGTGAAGTGGGCCGTCACGCCAGTGGCCTCGAAGGCCAGCCGCAGGCCTTCCAGAATGTAGCCCGGTTCGTGAGGCAGGTCGGCGTACAGAACCAGCGCGTGCGTTCGCGGGTCCGATTTCTGCGGGATTCGGCCGTGAAACGGCGCGGCCGGGACCGTCATCTCCTGGTACACGTATTCGATGTCTTCGGGCCGAGGTGCATCGTATGGCGCCCAGACCAGGTAGTCGGACGGCACGCGGACTTCGCCTTGTAGATGCTCGTACGGTCGTCCCTGCGCGATCACCCATCCGACCTGCCGACGCAGTTCGACCAGGTAACGTTTCTGCCGGGCCAGAATCTCGGCTCCGCCCCACGAGCCGAAGCCGGGGATGATGTGCGTCGCTCCCGCCTTTTCCAATTGCCGCAGCGTTTCGACCCACCTGTGAGTGTCGCTGGCTGCCAGCCGAGTCCACGGCCCGTTCACGACGAACGGGCCGGCAAACAGCACTTTCTGCGTCGGCAGGACAACGACCGCCCCGCCGCCGCGGACGACGCCGTCGAACGGGATCAGTCTCATCGCCACGGAATCGTCGCCAATCGCCGTGCTTGCGGAAACGGACTAAACGAGCTTGCGGAGAAGCGGTTTCGAATCGATCAACGCTTTGCCGATTGCGGTCGACGTGACCACTTTCTTGATGCCATGCTTGACCAGCGACTGGACGATCTCGGCGTCGCTGGCTTGGAAGCTGGTCAGCACCAGTCGGTCGGCCGGATTGCCGGCGGTTTCTGCCACGACTTTCAAGTACTGGGGGATATCGACGCCGCGTGGCAAGTCGATCAGCGTGGTGGCACCGCTCAGGGCGACCCAGCCGCAATTCGCCGAGCGGTGACGATGCGCAAACCCGGCGGCATAAACGCTAGCGACAACCTCGGTCAGGTGCGGCAACAGCGGAGACGTCATTGGTTTCCAGGACACCGCCTTCTTCGGCTTTGCAAACGGCGCCGAGAGCAGCACTCGCGTTGTCAGATTGTTGACGAACTGGCCGAGTTTGCCGCCGTAGGTCTTCGAGTCGGGATGCGCCTGGAAGGTGGCTCGCAAGCGCTCGCGTTCTGACAGGCTCTTGAATCGAAACAGGTACGTGATTTCGCTCCACTTGCCGACTTCGACGATGAACGGCCCGACGGGACGAAAGCCGTGTTTCTTCAACGTGCCGAGTCCCTGGTTTTTCATGAAGGCCAGGTAGGCGGCCGCGTGTTTCATCGGAACGTGGTGGAGTTCGCGGATGATGACGTCGGCCGATTCGGGCAGCCGAGGTTTTTCCGCGCCCGGCACCAGCCGCAGGAACCGGGCCTCTTCGCCCGACAGTAGCGGGTCGCGCAGTTTGACGAATTCGGCGAAGCGTTTGTCGTTGCCCAGGAAGCCAACCGCCTTTTCGAAGGCGGCCATGTTGTGTACGCCCGACATGGGCGTGAACTTGTGGGGTGTGAGTCCCCTGTGTGTGAATCACATTGATTCTGCTGTGACTGTACAGCGGGGTCGGTGGAAGTACTAGCCGAAGGCCAGGGC
>CAUZVF010000672.1:0-4287 GCA_963582955.1 Planctomycetota bacterium | reverse complement strand
GATGACACCTCCGATGGGGCTGAGGACGGTGAGTTCATCCTGTTGCTTCTTCAGAATCTCGTACTGTTCATTCAGGTTGGCCAACACGACCTTCAATTCCGCCTCGTCAGCGCTCAGTTGTTGGCTGCGGCCGGGTCGGTCGCGGTCGGAATCCAGCAACTGGTTCTCAACGCGCGCGGCTTGCACGGCGGACAGTTTCTTGTCGGCCGTTTGAATTTCGCCCCACACGCGTTTGAAATCCAATTCCAATTGTGCATTTCGCAGGACGACCAGCGCGTCGCCTTTGTTAACTCTTAACTCGTCACGCACCAACAACCGGCTGACAGTTCCGTCGCGCGGAGCGAAAACGTCGCGTTGGTTTTGCGGCAGCAATTGGCCACGCGCTTCGACTTCAAAATCCGCGGGCACGAAGATCAGCGCCAAGACGATCGCCGCGACGACGCCCACGGCGATCAATGTCTTCGGCAGTTGTTGAAACCGTACCAGCCAGGTTGCTTTTTGCAGTAACCGTGCCAAAGGCAGACTCTGAAATTCCAGTGCATTGCTCAATGCGATTTGACCGTGCTCGCGAGCGGTCTCGACGCGGTGCCGCATGTGCGGGTCACATTCGGCATCGAATTGCTCGACCACGATCGCGCCGATCGTTGCATGGGAACCGCCCGGCGTTCGCCCTTTCAAAGGCTCGATCTGAATCATCCGTGAGTGAGCTTCGTCGAGGTATTGATGCAGCGGATGTTCGATCTCTGGCGGGAGTTCCCCGTGGGATTGTGTCTGGTCATTGCCTGTGAACGACAGCGTCATATTCGCCTTCAAAACCGTGTGAACCAGCCGTTCCAACATCCGCACGGAATTCGCGCGCCGTTCGACGCGGTGAACTCCGCTGACGGCAACAACCCGGCAATGCGACCGGCGCGACGTCAACACCGTCAGCCGATTGCACCCAATAAACGACTGGCCTTCGTTGGCAATCGCATAGGCTGTTTGTGTCAGACCCAAACTTCCGTGAATCCGTTTGGTGAATTCGGCCAACTCGCCCGATTCCGACTGTCGCTGTTGCAATTCACGCAGTTTACAATTGCGGTAGAATTCGCCAGCCAACTCGCACAACGAACCGATCAAATCGAGAGACCCCTGCTGAGCCGCCGGCGACGCACCGGATCGCTGGAAGATTTCCAGGACACCCACCAATTCGTCACCGCTTTGAAGCGGAGCAACGATCAGCAAATAATCCGTTGGATTCGATACCAATTCGTCAGCCGCATCACCTGACCGCGGAGCCACAACGCGGGCGTCGCCGGACAACAGGATTTCGGTCAACAGTTTCGAGTGTCCAACATCGCCGTCAATCTCGTCGGGAACACGAGTGCCGCATTGCAGTTTCAATTCGCGATCCGACTGTCGAACCCAAACCGCTCCGCCAACAGCCGCCAAAGCAGTCACGGCATGATCGAGCAATTCCGAATGAAAACTCGGCGGCGCGACCTCGGACGCGGCAAGATCAGCGATCTCATCAATCAGCCGTTCGATCTGCCGCCACGACGAATCGGATTGATCGAGTTCGGATTCTGGAAGGTCGATGGACATCGAAAACGGTACAGCCTCGGCGAACGGCGAAAGTGAGAAATCGACGGGCTCGCTATCATAGTGGAAAACCCAAATCCACTTCACTACCGATTATATCGCAGTCAATCCCGCGTCAGTCATCGATTCAGGCGTCGTTTTGATGGGTACCACGCCTTGCCGTTCAGGCAAGGCGTGTCGCGCAGCGACCGGAAACTGCTCTTTCATCGGCTGAGACCATTGTGCGCCACGAGCGCTGTTTTGGCCTGAGCCGAAGACGGTCGGAGCGGTAAGGTGGGCTCGATCGTGCTGGAGCGATTTCCGGCGGCTAAGCCGCACGCCTTGCCTGAACGGCAAGACGTGGTACCCGCTATGATTCCAAATGACTCAATTGCCATCCTTATATCGTATCGCTTTATCCCTTAATCACGCCGATCGGTCGCATGCGGGCGACTTTCTTGGATAAGCCGGCGTTGTGGACGACATCGACGACCATGTTGACGTCCTTGTACGCGTCGGGTTGTTCTTCGGCCAAGCCTCGTCGGCTTTGGGCGCGGGCGATGACACCTCGCGCCGCGAGTTCTAGGTCGATGCGGCGGCCTTTGGCGTGTTTGACGGCTTTCGTGCGGCTCATCAGGCGGCCGGCGCCGTGGCAGGTTGTTCCGAAGGTTTGGTCCATGCTGCCTTGCTGGCCGGCCAGCACCCAGCTCGCTCGGCCCATGTCGCCGGGAATCAGCACGGGTTGGCCGATGCCGCGGTATCGCGACGGAATCTCGGCATGGTTGGGTGGGAACGCACGAGTTGCTCCCTTGCGGTGGACCCAGACCGGCTTTGATGTCTCACCGATCGAGTGCTTCTCGAACTTGGCGATGTTGTGTGCGACGTCGTAGACGAGATTCATCTTCATACTCTGCCACGACTGGCCGAATACCGACGCGAAGACCTCGCGCGCCTGCCACATCAGCAATTGCCGATTGCACCACGCGTAGTTGGCGGCTGCGCGCATCGCGCCGATGTAATGTTCGCCTTCAGGACTCAGCGCCGGCGCGCAGGCCAGTTGACGGTCAGGAAGGTCGATGCCGTACTGTTCCGGAACGCCGCGCAGCAGCTTCAATGCGTCGTCGCAAACTTGGTAGCCCAATCCGCGAGAGCCCGAATGGATCATGACGCACACCATGTCTTTTTCGAGGCCCATGACCTGTGCCGCTTCTTCGTCACAGACGGTGTCGACCACTTGCACTTCCAGAAAGTGGTTGCCGGATCCGAGCGTTCCGCATTGGTTCTTGCCACGCTCGAGCGCACGCTCGCTGACGTTTTCGGGTTTCGCGTCGGCCAGACATCCGTTGGCTTCCGTGTTCTCGATATCTCCGTCGGTCGCCAGGTCTCGGTCTTTCAGGAAGCTGACGCCGCGAGACATCAAGTCGCGCAGTTCCGATTGATTGAACCGGTACTGTCCCGACTTGCCAACTCCCGTGGGTACTTGGCGGAACAGAGCATCCACCAGCCGCGTCAGTTGTGGCTTGACGTCTTGATAGAACAAGTCCGAGCGGATCAGCCGCACGCCGCAGTTGATGTCATAACCGACTCCGCCGGGCGAGATCACTCCGCCTTCTTCCGGATCGGTCGCGCAGACTCCGCCGATCGTAAACCCGTAGCCCCAGTGAATATCGGGCATCGCCAGGCTGGCCACCTGAATTCCGGGCAGCATCGCCACGTTGGCGACTTGTTCGGCAGCCTGATCGCCTGGAATCTGATCGATCATTTCATCGCTGGCGTAGATCAGTCCGTCGACCAACATTCCCGGTTTGTAGCTCTTCGGGATGCGCCAGCAACAATCGCTGACGCGTTCCAATGTTCCGCCGAATCCAGGTTTTGGCATTATTGTCTCACTTGTCGATTTGTTTCAGAATCATTGAGGACAGAATCATCGACGGGTTTTCAAATGATTCTGTCCTCAATGATTCTGTGAAATGCTTGGTGATGACACACTTGGGAAATGGGAAGTTCGTACTTATTTAGATATCTACAATGACTTCCGCGAGCCAACCGGCAGACGATTCCTCGACGGTGAGTTGATGATAGGTGATGGCTTTGACTTCGTGGGCCAGCTTGTGGCGCTCGGGATCAACGCATTCTCCCCACAACTTGGCATGGATTCCATTTTCATCCAGCTCGACATCGAACTTTGAAATTGCGAGTTGTTGTGTCTCGAATCGATAAAGTAACTCGTTTAACCAGTCGAATAGCAAATAATCGTGCTGGTCGCCGGTGATGTCGATCGTTGATTCGTCAACGGGCCGAACTTCGTCGGGATTGTCGACCAGCAACGAAAATAGTCCTCGGCCAGCTTCTTCGAACAAAGAGGTCAAGTCGGCCGCGCGGATTCGCAGTCCGACGTCAGCCGTGTGATCGAAGGTTTCAAACATGATTGCCTGCGTGCTGAGAGTGCTCGGTTTCGGTCGTGGGATCTTTTGAAACTGAGCGGAATGGCGCTAGCCACCGGTTATACGCCAAGACGCGAAGAAACCGGCGGCTAGCGCTCAATGGCACTCACTTTACCATCCCCTTGGGAGGGTCGGACGCGGTAGCGGCCGGGGAGGGTTGATCGAAGTCAATCGTCTTGCGTCAAATTGCAACGCTCGTCCCTCGCGACCCTCCCAAAGGAGGGTGAAATCCAAAGTGAGTACCATTGGGCTAGCGCCTTGCCGCTCACAGTTGAAAAATAGT
>CAUZVF010000671.1:0-4288 GCA_963582955.1 Planctomycetota bacterium | reverse complement strand
TCCCACTTGATGTCGGGCCGTTACCGAAACGGGATTCATTCCGATTGGTTTACACTTCCGGCGGCGGAGATATCCGGCAGGTGTCCATGGGTGGCTTGCTGTCGGGAATCGGTTTGGCACCGGGGACGGCCGCACGTCGGGCTCTCAATGCGATCGACGACGAAAACTTGGAACGGCAGATTGCCATCGGTAAACGACAGCGAACTTTCCGAGCGTACATGGAACGGCTGACAGGCGATTCACGCGGTGCCGCACACTTGCTCGCCGAGATGAATTCGATAACGGCTGGGATGTCTCAATCGCAGGCCGCACGCCAGTTCGTCGGCTTGTTCGAACGATATCGCAGCGAAAGGAACCACGAACTGGCGGCCTCGGCCTGCTTGGAACTGGTCCGGCGGTTTCCCGACCAGCCAGCGGCACACGATGCCGCGCGGTGGTTGGTCGAGCAATGGTGCAGCGAAGAAGCAACTTGGCAGCGGATGCGAAATACGGGCGCTGGATCGTCGAAGACGACTGTCGATAGCGAGTCGGTGGTGCGAGAGTTTAGAAACGCGATCCGCGACAGAAACGACGACAAAATTGATCCCCGAAAACTGCTAGACAGCCAGCGTCGTGATGCAAGGCTGAAGACCAACGCCAACAGCGAATGGGTGGCGGCAACAACGGATCACCAACAAAGTCAGGCGATCCGCTTGGCCGGTTTGCTTCGGCAACAATCTCCGCAATTATTTCGTCGCCCGGAACTCGCGTTTCCGTTGGCAGCCGTGCTCAGACGCCGCGGAAATCACTCGGCTGCTGACAAAATCCATCGCCGATTTCAGCTCGGTGCGGATCCCGCATGGAAAGAGGCGGCGGCAGCGGAATTGTGGCTGAGTCGCCCCGTCGGCATTCCCGTCAAGCCGTTTCAAATCTGCCGTACCGCCGCTGATCGGCCGCATTTGGATGCAGTCTTGGCTGACGAGTGTTGGCAACAGGCCGACGTCGTGCGATTGCGGCCAACTGATACGGAATCGCCGACATCGTCGGCGGACTCCATAGTCTTCTTGTCTTACGATTCCGACTTCTTGTACGTGGCGGCGAGCGTACCGCGCGTTGCCGGATTGAATTACGCCGAGCCAGTTTCAAAAGGCCGGCAGCATGATGCCGATCTTACCGATTTCGATCGCCTGTCGATTTATCTGGATCTGGACCGAGACTATTCGACAGCCTACGCCATCCATATCGATCAGCGAGGGTCGGCGGCCGAGTCTTGCGTGGGCGATGAAACCTGGAATCCGGAAATGTACATTGCGACCGATCTCGATCAGACACATTGGCGCATTGAAGTTGCTATTCGTCTTTCCGATCTTGCCGCACAAAGTCCACGTCGGAATTCCGTGTGGGCCGTCGGCATCGTCCGCACGATTCCGGCGTTTGGATTCCAAAGCTGGACAGGCCATGCTGGCTCGCGCCCAGAGCCGCAAACATTCGGGCTGTTGAAGTTTGACTGACGCGCGTGTCTCTGCTACACAAGCAGTTCCAAAATTGGCTCCGGGGAGACGTGAGTCACCAGGCTGGTTTGCGGAACGCTAATCTTCGCTAATTCGCGCTAATTTTGAATTAGTGAAGATGAGCGCAAATTAGTGTTCTTGTTGTCGGCAATGCTCCGCGACGTAAGAGGGAGGTACACCGAATGGGTCTGGTCATCGGGATGGACGAGGCTGGGTACGGTCCGAATTTGGGGCCGTTGGTTATTACAACGACGGTATGGCAGGTACCCGGACATCCGCGAGATACCGATTTCTGGCGGGAGTTTGAAGACGTTGTCGCTCAAGACGGCCGTTCAAGCCCAAAACGGCTTCACATCGCCGATTCCAAGCAGGTTTATAGCCCATCACGCGGTCTCAAGAGTTTGGAACGATCCGTCCTGGCCACGTTACGTTTGCTCGGCCATTCGCCCGATTCGTTGCGCGAGTTGTGCAGTGTCCTATCCAGCACTCCTTCCGACGATTTCTTGCAAGAGCCGTGGTTCGCCGAACAGGACGTCTTGCTACCCCATGCCGTGACCGCCGATGACTTCCACGAACCGGCCGAGCGCTGGCGGAAATGTTGTGCCGATCGCGGAATCGAGTTGAAGGCAATCCGGTCAGATATCGTATTGACCGAGCGGTTCAATGACCTAACGCGCCGGTTCGACAGCAAGGGCATTGCACTCTCACGCTTGAGCCTCTCGCTGCTGCGATCGGTGTGGAACCCCGACGATGGCGAGTCCACACTCGTCGTCGCCGATAAGCATGGCGGACGAAATCGCTACGACCAACTCTTGTCCGAAGTATTGGATGACCGATTGGTGATGCGTTTGGAAGAAAAGAGAGAATGCAGCCGGTATCGCATTGGCGAATCGGAAGTCCGATTCCAGATGAAGGCCGAGTCTCACTTTCCCGTTGCCATCTCGTCGATGGTGTGCAAGTACGTGCGCGAGCTGGCGATGATTGCCTTCAACCGGTTCTGGAATGAACGTGTCCCGAATCTGAAACCGACGAAAGGCTATCCCGTCGATGCCCGGCGGTTTAGGGACGACATCGGCGAGGCACTGAATGCTCTTGGGATTCCCGACGAGTCGATTTGGCGGCACCGCTAATTTGTTTCTCTGGCACACAATTCTAAGTAGCATGGTCCCCTGGCGCCAGGTACTGTCCTAACAGTGTGTTGCTCAGTCTGGATTTCTCCTCGCAACGATAACCCCGATGACCGCCCCAAAAACTGGGGAGAGCGGAATCAGAGCCAAGATGCTCCACATCGCGATGTCAGGGCCTCTTAAGAAGTATGTAATCAAAATACCCCAAATCGGAAGACTCACTGTGATGATGACGGATAGGGTCGCACCAATCGCAGCCCCTTTCAGAAACAGCAAAACTGTACGGTCACGTATCATATCTCCGCACCTTTTCTCATAGTCCCGTCGCATTGCTCAGTAATTCTTCCATCGTCCACTGCCGATCGGTCAATCCGCTTTCAACGGCTGGTGTCGTTCCAATCGTCGAATGATTACGGACGAAATTGTACCACGCAAAGTACAACGCCAACATAGCTTCGTGATTCTCCCATTTCTTGCTGTGGGCATTCGTCAAACGAGTCAGGCGACGGATACTCATTCGCATCGTCAAGTTGTTCCGCTCAAAATGGCTTGTGCAAATCAGGTCTTCATCCGGCTTGCCGCAACCAATGGTCTGTTTCGTGCCTATTATCCCGGCTGGTGTTAGGACAGTACCTGGCGCCAGGGGCCCATGCTGCTTGTCGTTGGTGGCGATCGTCGTCGAAGCCGATACTGTTTCGTTGCGGAATTGGACAATCGGGCTCGGATTCCCTTATCATCGTCTTCGTTCAATTCCTCTTCACTTCTTTGACGAGCCGCTTGATTATGATCTGTATTTCGGTAACCCCCGTCTCACGCAAATTCGCGAAGGTCGATTTGTTGAACGCATCGCGGCAATGCGATGTGATCGAGCTGTGCCTCGACCATCTGGCGAAAGAGCCGGATATCAAGGACATGCTCGACGGCATCGAGAAACCAATTCTCATTTCGTGCCGCAATAAAGAAGAAGGCGGGCAATGGGCGGGAGATGAAGAGCAACGGTTGATGTTGTTGCGCAGCGCGATCGTCGAGGCACCCGCTTATATCGAATTAGATCTCGCCACGGCCGAAAAAGTGCCGCGTTTCGGCGATACCAAGCGAGTCGTCAGCTATACCAGCATCGACAAGCCGCTGACGGAAAAGGAAATCGAGAGAATTTTTAAGGACGCGGAACTCGTGAAGGCCGACATCATGAAGTTTACGTGTCCGACGCCAACTCTCGAAGACGCATGGCCGTTGTTGCACGCAGTCACAAAAAAACGAACGATTCCCATCGTTGCGATGGCTTCGGGCCGGGCCGGAATCACGTTCTCGTTGCTGGGACGAAAGTATGGTTCTCCCTGGTTGTATGCCGCGCTCGAAAAAGGAATGGAAGCGTACGACGGCCAAGCGACGGTCGGCGAGCTGGACGATATCTATGCGTGGCGAGACGTCGATGCCAAAACGCGTTTCATTGGCATTGTCGGGATGGGCGAATCCGAAACGACAACCGTCCGCGTCTTCAACAAAGCCGTGCAACATGCCGGAGTGAACGCGCGATGCCTGCCTCTGATGAGCCGCAAAACAGACAAACTGAAGCAGATGCTCGATACTTTGAAAATCAATGCGTGCATCACCAGCGTTGGAATGGGAGCCCGGATCATTCCGATGGCGGACCACCTGGAAGAATCCGTC
>CAUZVF010000670.1:0-4289 GCA_963582955.1 Planctomycetota bacterium | reverse complement strand
TGTAAGCGGAACACTGCAAGAACGTCGTAGGGCAAAGCCGTCAGCTTTCAGCAATCAGCTTCTAACCCGGATTATTCACGAAACAACGCAAATATGATGCAAAGCTTGTGGCCAAAAGAAGTTGCGACTATCTTACCCAAAACACCGCGCAAAATCGGAGTTGATCGTAACCCGAAGCGTCAGCGAGGAAACATGTTGAATTCCTCGCCTACGCTTCGGGTTACGAATAATTCGGGCTAAGAATCCCAGGTCACCATGTTCCTTCGTGAAAGCTGATCGCCGAAAGTTTCAGCAACCCAATTCCGCGAGTTTGTGAACGAATCACTCTGCATCGTCAATGCTTTGGCGGCAGCAGTGTTGCGGAGAGTCGCGGCAGCGATTCCAGACGCGCAATTTATCGAGATTCCGAATGCCCGACAAATGGCTTCGACGGAACATCCCGAAACCGTGAATGCCGCGTTCTGGCAGTTCTTGTCAGCTCAGTACGGTCGGAGAAACTAGCGTCGCGCCAATAGATACACGGTCCCCTGCCAGCTTGTCTGGCCGGAATCAAAGATTGACCAGCTAGAACGAGTGGCGACAAATCAATCAGACCCCTGTCGGCTTGTCCGACGGGTGAATCAGTTTGGTCGGTTATGAACGCGGTTGGCCGATTAAACTTTGGCCCTTGCCAGACAAGCTGGCAAGGGGCCTTGTTAAGCTCAGCGGCAAACATGTTAGCTTACCAAACTGATCCACCGGCCTGACAAGCAGGCAGGGGTCAATGCGACAGAAATTGATCGGACAATCCTTAACCTGTCGCAACGCTCAATCGCCGACACCGACTTCCAAATTCATGGCTGTCTGCATCAACCGGTTTTCATGCCGGTGATAGGCGATCAGAGTTATCATCCAATCACGCAGTTCCAGCCGCACTAAGTTGGCGATTTCGGTAAACGAATCCTCTTGAGCAACCTGATCGTGGAGGTCCTTCAGTTTTTGGAACAGCGAATCGCGTTCAAGTTGGAGCTTTTCGACCGCTCCCAGCCAGTTCGGGTAATTGTCCAGCACTTCCGTCATGTAGCCGTCGTCTTCCTGCAAGTCGAATTCTCGAGGCAGCGTATCCAGCAACGCATCGAGAACGACGAGCAACCACTTGCGAGTCTCGTCGTCCGGTGGTTCTTCCAACAGATCTCGCAGGTCACCCATCAAGATATATTCAAGCGTCGCATATTCTTCGAGCAATTCGCTCCGCAGTTTCACATTGGTCATCGCCATCGCAAATCCCCTTCCGTAAGGTGTAACAAACCAATTTGAAAACAAATCACACGGACCTGGCCGCTCGAAGCCAATTCTGCGACGTCGGCACGGTCGTGCGAAAGCGAACCAAACGCGAACCGGTACGAAAAAATGAAACGACTCCGCAGGTGGTGCGCTGAGCCCGCTAAATCTATGAGTTCCCGTACGGGAAGTTCGTGGAATGGAACTTCAAAGCGTTGGCAAATGCGATTGTTGTACGAGCACGAATGAAGAATGATGAGTTATAAACCAAGCTCGGACAACGACCATTTTCAGAGTTGAATCTTGGAAACCTCAGTCTATTCGAGCGCAACCTAACTGTCAAAAACTTTCTGGGAAGTCGCTGTTCGAGATGCGGACACTAACCTGCATTGCGCACCAGTCGTAGGGTGCTGTCAAGCAAGCCGTTTTGCTGGTGCGTCTTCGGTCGCGGATTAACAGACGATCGCAGTGCACGGTGTGAATTTTGGGTCGACTGGCTTGCGCGGACGCACCACTGGTTTTCGCGACCACGACACACCCTACGTCACAGGCGAACCCCGTGCCGCGCTCCCCGTCGGAAGTTGCCGATTGCACGTGGCAGTAAATCGGAATCTTGCGCGGCAAATTCCTCTGGGTCGCGGTTAAACGAGGTCACATTTCGGACCACGCCGCATCGGTTATTGCAGTTTGCCTCGCCCTTGGATCGGCCACACCACTTCCAACCGGTCGTCAATGAACCCGTGGAATTGATCATGCAAGACCGTCGTGAAATCCGCGTAACCGACAATCAATTCCACCTTATCACCAATCTTCAGGTTTTGTGATTCGGGACCGAGTTCTAACTCGCAGTGCTCGGCGCTGAATCGGACCGGTTCGGCATCGGAGTGTCCTTTAACCACCGGCATCTGATGATCGGGGTTCAACGTTTTTCGTCCGCTATCCAGGATGGCTCTTTCCAAAGTTGGGCGGCTAACGACGGTCGCCAGAACGGTCATTGCGAAATCCAGTCCCGTCACTCCCATCTGGTATTGATACATCGGATCGGCGAAGATTCCGCCGCCGCACTGTAACTCGGTCACGGCAGGACAATCGGATGTGAATTGATACGAGCCCGTTCCACCGGCGCTGACGATATCGCAACACAGGCCTTTCTGCAGCATTCCGTCGCGGCACTGTTCCAGGATTCCAATGGCGTCGTTGATTTGCTCGCGTTTGTTTTCGATGTCGGCGCGCAGCAGATGTCCTTCGTAGCCCATGATGCCGGCCAGTTCGACGCCTTCCAACTTGTCAATCGCCTCGGCCAATTCTAGGGTGTCGCGGCCCGGAGCAATCCCCACGCGGTCCAATCCAATATTAACTTCGATGATGACTCGCGGAGTGACTCCGCGTCGCCGACACGTCGCGGCCAACGGTTCGACCTGAGCGTAATGGTCGCAGGCAATGATCGGATCGGCTTGGCGGCACAGCCCCGCAACCCGATCCCATTTCGGTTGTCCGACGATCATGTTTGCCACGAGGATATCTCGGATACCAGCCGCCGCCATGACCTCGGCTTCCGACACCTTCGCGCAAGTCACTCCGATCGCGCCCGCCGCCGCCTGTCTCAACGCAATCGCCGGCGTTTTGTGGCACTTCTGATGCGGCCGCCATTGTTTGCCCCGTTCATGCATGAATCCCGCCATCTTATCGATGTTCGATTGCATCACATCCAGGTCGATGCAAAGAATCGGCGTGTCGAGATCGAACTTGCTATTCCCGCTCGCAGTTTGTGTCACGGATTATTCCTTCCGGTTTGTCGTTTAATGAAATCAGTTCCGACTATACAAGAACGCAAGCTCCGCTTCGACTGATGAAGAGACCATTATCGGATCCTGCCATTCGCGCAAAGCAGATATTTGCTGATGTGCGATCACCGGTCCAGTTTGGGAACGAGTACAAATCTAGCAAGGCAAAGCCGCAACCAAAGTCGCCTTTCGCTCCGCGAAAGTGGCGCCACTTTCGCGGAGCGAAAGGCGACAGAAAAGATGTTCGCAACGGGCGCGGATATTCCAGTGAAAGACTCTAACATTCGCTGGCTTTGCCGGCAGCACACGTGAGTGTCCGGCAAGGCTGGCCTTTGACTGGCCAGACGAGTCCGATCGTGCCAAAGTTGTGAAAAGTTGTGAAGGAATTTCGAACGGAGACTGGTTGTGATAGAATGCGATTGGATTCAGTGTCAAGATCGAGTCCCAGGAATCCGCGATGATCACAGACAGCGATCCAACCACAAGGCTTGCGTGAATGTTACCGCGACCAATCGGACACCCGTCACTGTTGTGCGAACGGCGGGAATTCCTACGCATTGGTGGTGGCTTGGCGGTGAGTAGTTTGGTAATGCCGGGAATGGCTGCCGGCCAATCTGTCGTGGCGAATCCGTCCGCGGCATCGACGAGCCGCAGCGGCGCGAAGTCTTGCATTCTGATCTACCTTCTGGGCGGACCGCCGCATCAGGATATGTTCGATCTCAAACCGGAAGCTCCTGCCGAAGTTCGCGGTCCATTTCAATCCATCGCGAGCAACGTGAACGGCATCGAGGTCTGCGAACATTTGCCGCGGTTAGCTCAAATCGCTGACAAGTACGCGATCGTTCGGTCGGTGCATCAGCGGAATAGTAATCACACGCCGATGATCTATTACACGCTAACGGGTTTCCACACTGAGCGACCGGCACGCGACAACGATATCCGTCCGCCGCAGCGTGCCGACTTCCCGCACATGGCGGCCGTCGTGTCACGATTCAAACAATCCAATACGGAACTGCCGGGCTACGTCGCCGTCCCCGAGGTCGCGATTCGCAGTAGTGTTAGCGGCCAGTACAAGCGAGCAAGGCTGTTGCTTCGAGGCGGCGGGCCAGGATTCCTCGGGCCGCGCTTCGCACCGCTCGCGGTCAACGGAATGCCGGGTACGCGCGAGGCGATCCCCACAGTCAAATTACCAAAAGACGTTTCGATCGATCGGTTTGAGCAGCGCTCAACGATCCTGTCGCTGTT
>CAUZVF010000669.1:0-4293 GCA_963582955.1 Planctomycetota bacterium | reverse complement strand
ATTCATGGCCGGAAAGGTGAAAATTCAAAGACGGCACTCTCGTGGCGACATGCATCTAACAATGCGGAGGTTCAAACGATGCGAAAGCCCAGAATTCCATCTGAATTGATCATTCTCGCTGCTGAATCACCCGAAACGGTCGGCGTGCGTCTTTGCAACTGTTGTGCTGAGTACAAGCCATTAGCTGAGTTCCGTAACTACAGCAAAGCCAATCCGAAACCGCGTCGTGAATGCAACGAATGCCATCGGCAATATGAAGCCGATCGGCTCAAGAAGAAGGACCGCAGGAGGCTGAGAAGCGGCTTTCGCACGATTGAACGAGCCCGTGCCGACGTGGCGTCGATTAAACGAGTTATTGCCCGGCTGGCCAACCAGTTCGGCGGCCTGAATCGATTGGTTGAGGTTTATCACGACCAAACGCTTTTGGCATTACAAAACTATCCCGGCAGCAAGTTTGCCCTCGACGCGCTGATGATGCCGTTTAATCTCGCGATGAAAATCGAGGCGGACGCTGATCGAATTGAGGATGAGTATCTGAGTTCGATGCAAGAGGACGAGATAGAAGAAATGATGATGGAGCAATGCAAAACGGTCATCCAAAGAAACCCTCGCATGGCGATTGAACTGGCCGCTGAATTGGGATGGACTGTTATTCCACCTGAAGGGTCAGAATCGTGATGCCGCCAGTGACCGTGTTCCCGGCAGCGCAAACGGTTGGACCGCCAATGTTGAACAAATTGCCAATATCTGACGCACCATCGGCTTGTATGGGGGCAAGTTCCATCGAGTTCTCCGTGCCAGTGACGCAAATGACGCAAATCATGGAGAACAGTGAATGACGGACACCCAATTGTTTTTAACAAGGATGGCTTGATCATCGTTCGGTGACACTATACTCGGCTGGTTTTTCCAGGTTTCCAACATGCCCGGAAACTTGCCGTCAATCGGCAACATTTCTGAGAAACGGAAGCAATGACGGGATTTTGCGTCACGACCGTCCTTTGCGTCGTCCCAGCGGTCTTTGGGGCAGCTTTGCGTCACTGCATTGAGCGGTTGTGTCATCGTCAATACAAACTGTGCCGGATAAGCAAACGGTAATTCACCCGTGAGCAGATTATACAGCACGACACCTAAGCTATAGATATCACTACGACCCGTTCAGGCAGACTGCGCACGCTTCCGCCTGCCGCGGCAGAACCCGCTGATTTCACTCATTCCGAATGGGGCAAAGGTGACCGATTCACGTTCCGCGATTATTTTACCGCCTCGCGAGCCTTCTACGTTAAACGACCTAGTCGGTCCGGGGGGCGTTAACAATGTCGTAATAAAATCCATATACGGACTGTTGTTCAGTAGGTGATGATGGCAGTGACGAGGATGACTCACCGATTTGAGCTCCAAAACTCGTGCCCTGCGTGGTAAATACTTGCCTTCTGAACCGCGGATTCGGATAGGTTTCACTTACACTGAAACGTGTGACTGTCTGATCGGATTGAAGCTGCGACTTCGAAAAATTGGAAAATTTGATGCTTGCCCAAACACTCCCTTCCTTGTGTACAGCCTTCTTTGCCGGAAAGAGGGTAACACGCACCAATGCTCGTTTATGGAAGGGATGTTTTAACTCGTCATCATAAAGGGCTCTAAGCTCCACCTCCTTATAATACTTCTTTTGCATGCCTTCTCGGACCTCATCTATCTTCTTGTAGTGGCTAAAATAGGCATACTCCCCACATTTAGTAATTGGAAAAGGACTTTTTACAAGGACGTTTCCGCTGTGGTAATGAATCCCGTTGGCAGACCCAACGAAAACCTTCTTTTTGGGTTGGAATTTGAAACCTCCTTGGATCACCATCTTTGCAGCTTTCATTACGGCAATCTCATCCGAGGTCAGAAAGTCCGACCCCCGGAGCGAATCCGCCATACTTCGAAGCTGTTCAGCATCACTGTCATCGATTG
Organism: Planctomycetota bacterium; assembly: GCA_963582955.1. Taxonomy (GTDB): domain Bacteria; phylum Planctomycetota; class Planctomycetia; order Planctomycetales; family Planctomycetaceae; genus CAUZVF01. The sequence continues at coordinate 2,337 of CAUZVF010000669.1, read as the reverse complement.
TGTTGGTAGACAACGTGACCGGCAGCGCGTCATACTTCGTGTTCCCGCGAACGTCCTCCCTTGCCGCTGCCCGCCTGAGGTGCTCAATGGTCAACACATGCTTTTCGCAGCTGTACGGTTCTCGGTGTTTGGTTGCATCTGGGAATGGGTTCCTCAATTCGACTCGGGTTCTGACATCTCTTTGGCTGCTGCATTTGATGTTCGGTTCGTTGGTGGCTCAAACTGACGCGCCTCCCACACGTCTGCTGGGGCACACGGCCGCGTTAAACTCTGTGGCTTACACTGGCGATCAACGCTTCGTCGTGACCGCAGGCGCGGATCAATTCATCAAGTTGTGGGATGCCAAGACTGGCAAAGAGATCCGGTCGCTGACTGGGCATACGGCTCAGGTTTTATGCTTGGCTGTGCAGCCTGGAGATTCAACATTCGTCTCCGGTGGAGCTGATAATACGCTGCGATTGTGGGACGTGCCTCGTCCCGAACCGTTGCGGTTGTTTGCAGGACATACTGCGGCGGTGCGTGACATCGCGGTGAGTCCCGACGGCCGCTGGGCTGTTTCTGTGAGCGACGACAAGGCTGGCCGTCTGTGGAATCTCGACACGGCCACTGTTTCGTCGACGCTGACAGGGCACGGGAACGTGGCCGTACTGGCAGCGGCTCGGGCAGATAGTAAGCAGGTTGCCACCGGCGACTCGACCGGGCACGTTCGGTTTTGGAGTCCGATCGACGGAAGTTCGCAGGGCATTCTGGGAGCACATGTGGGTGCCCTAAGAGGATTAAATTTCCATCCGAACAACCAGCAGGTCGTTACCGCTGGCGAAGACGGACTGCTCAAGTTATGGCAACTGCCGATCGTTGAGCCGCGACTGCTGGCTGGCCACAAGACTCAAGTGCGAGCCGTCGCGATCACCAATAACAGCCAGCTCGCCGTGACTGGAAGCGACGCTGGAGTGCGGGTATTCAACGTGGCAACTGGCCAACTCGTTCGAGAATTGACCGCAGCAGTCGGCTCGACCGCAAGCGTTGCGATTAGCCCCAACAACTTACTTACAGCAGCGGCCGGCGAATCGGGCACGATCAAGTTTTGGAATCTAAACGATGGAGCGGATCGCCTCACGATCTCTGGGCATGACCAACCGATCAACGATCTAGCGTTTCATTCTGACAACGTTCGAGTCGCGTCAGCCGGAGCAGACGGCACGATCCGCATTTGGCGTTTGCCTGTCGCTCCGGTCGCGATCTCCGGGCACACGGCGGACGTCGTTTCGGTCGCCGCAAGTTCCAACGGCCAGATATTGGCCTCGGCATCGACTGATAAAACCGTTCGAATCTGGAATCCCACGAACGGGCAAGCCATTCGCGTACTCGCTGGCCATCAGCAGCCGGTCACTCAAGTAGTGTTTCGTGCGGACGGGGCTCAGGTGGCCAGCAGCGATGCAGTCGGTGAGATTCGATTGTGGAATTCCGCCGACGGAGCGACGCAAGGAGTCATCGGCGCACATGCGGGTCAACTAAAGGGAATCGCTTACAACCGCTCGGGAGATCGTTTGGCGACCGTTGGCGCCGACGGATGTTTGAAGATCTGGAGATTGCCCCTGCTGCCCGCGAAGTCGCTGGCTGGTCACACCGAAGCGGTGACCAGTGTCGCGATAACGTCCGACAGCAAGACGGTTATCACTGCCGGAATCGATAAAACGATCCGAGTTTACGATCCGGCAACGGGACAGCAGACGCGCGTGTTCGCTGACGTTCCCGACGCCGTCGCGTCATTGGCGATCAGCTCAAATGACGCCCTGACGGTTGCTGGCGCGAACAACGGTGTCGTGAAGTTATGGAACACTGCAGACGGAACGCCGTGGAAAGGCGTTCCCCTCGAAGCGCCGGCTGCAGACCCTCCGAACCCGAAGACGCCAGTCGCGCCGTCTGAGTTGCTCGGGCATGACGGAGCCGTTGTCGACGTCGTATTCGATCGGGACTCCAAACAGATCGCGTCTGCGGGAGCCGACGGAACGATCCGTGTTTGGCGATTACCGACTGCGGCAAAAGAGATTCGCGATACGGCCGGGCCTTCGACGTTGTTCGTTGTGAGTCCGGACGGAAAGATGAGTGCGGCGTCTGGAGTGTTGCAACTACGGCCTGCGATTTTTATCCGAGATCTAGCAAACGGCAAGATTCTGCGGACGTTGCTGGGACATGAAGCGGGGATCACATCGATCGCCTTCAGTCTTGATGGCAAACGCTTGGCGTCTTCAAGTGCGGACAAGACGGCTCGAGTGTGGGATTTGTCCGACTCGAAATTCCCCGAGCTGCAAAAGATCGTCCAACCCACGGCGATCA
>CAUZVF010000668.1:0-4300 GCA_963582955.1 Planctomycetota bacterium | reverse complement strand
CCCGCCATCGAATCGCAAATCAACGTGACGGGGATGTCTCGTTGCTTCAATTCCCACGTCGTCAACCGGGCTCCCTGCAATAATGGCCGCGTTTCGTCGGCGTAGACGTGGATGTTCTTTCCCTGGGCTACCGCGGCAAAGATCACCGACAGAGCCGTTCCGTCACCTGCCGTCGCCAACCCTCCGGCATTGCAATGAGTCAGCACGGCTTCGTTGTCGTTCAACAGATCGGCCCCATGCCGACCGATCGCCGCGCACATTTCCTGATCTTCCTGTTGGATCGTCCGTGCTTCGGCGAGCAAACATTCGATCAGTTGCGCCGAATTGAGTCCGGCGTTCTGTTCGGCAACTTTCTTGATCCGATCAAGAGCCCAAAACAGATTGACGGCGGTCGGACGGCTGGACGCCAGATAATCGGTGACTTCGATCAGTCGTTGGTTGCAATCGCCGCGCGACACCGTGGCGCATTTCTGAATGCCCAGCACTACGCCATACGCCGCGGCGACCCCGATCGCCGGAGCACCGCGGACTCGCAACAAACGAATCGCTTCCCAAACTTCCTCGGATGTCTGGCAATCGATTTCGCGGCACTCGACCGGAAGCAGTGTCTGATCGATCAATCGCAACCGGCCGCTCGCGTCACCGATCCACGCCAGTGTGGGCAGTACCATGGTTACTTCATCGGTGAGTATTTTGTGGGCTTCAAATACTGCCGAGTGATCTTTTTCACCAGCTTGCCATCCTCGATCGATGCGGCATACGCCTTTTTCCATTCCGGATCGCTGACAAACGCCTTCCACGATGCATCGGCTGCTGTGCGGCTCTTGTGGGCAACCAGGTAGACCAACGTGTTTTCCTTCCGCTTCTTATCAGTTGGCGTCGTGTAAATGACGTTCTTCATACCGTGCCTCTTGAACAGAGCGATCGTATGGTCGCGAAAACGATTGTGTAATTCCGGCAGCTTGCCCGGATTGGTTGTGTACGTTCTCAATTCATAGACCATTGTTTTTTGCTCATCGTTTTCTCCGCTGACGGGACGTGCGAACCAACCCGAAACGAATCCGACAAGAACTGCCAAGCTGCCAATCAAAAACATACGACGTTGCATCGGTGTGATCTCCCGTGTCTGTCGGCCAGATTCTCGGACCTGACCGAAACCGCAAATAGAATTTGTGATGTCTGCCAGAAACGGCGGACTCACGTTCTGCCGAGTTGTAGAGCCATGCCGGTGGCGATGCCGAGTGAGTAAATGCTGCACAGCGGAACGGCGACCAGCAGCATACTGAGCGGATCGGCGGGCGTACAGAGCATGGCAACCGACAAACAGGCCAGAACTCCCAGCCGCCACGATTTCAAGCAGTTCAAGATCAATGTCCTCATCACTTGCTCGCTCTTTAGGCGCTGCGCGGAATTAACTTACCGGATAGTCGCTTTTCGCTCCGCGAAAAGGCGTGCTTTCGCGGAGCGAAAGCCGACACTGATTCCCGCGCAGTTCCTTACAATCGCCTTCACACGGTTTCTTACTGCACATCTTCCGTCAACCAACCAATAGCGGCGGAACGATCGCGATCAAACGACGTGGCTGCATCCGGCGCTCCCGCGGCATTGTAAGCCGCCGAGACAGGGCTCAGTTTATTGACGTCGTCTCCAAGCAACGCCAATTTGTGCGGGGCCGCGAGCGAGAGCAGACCCGGAACGTCGCCGTACTTGACGGCTCCGGGAAGGAAGTTGGGGTTCCGAAACGACTTCAGATCGACGAAGCGGAATCCTTGCGTGTCGATCACGGCTCGGTGAATTGTCCCGCCCACGATCGCGCGGGCCGCAGCGACAAGCGGGCCGGCGCCATTGACTCCGACCAAGTGGATTTGTTTCGGGCGATGTTCGTCGTGCTTGACCCACGAGATCAATGTCAAAATGTCGTGGACGCGTCGAGCGAACAAAGTGTGGTTGTAGGTAAAAGTGTATCCGGCGAACTCGCGTTTGTTGGCCACTTTGCGAGTCTCAGTCGGCGGGTTGCCGAGTTTGACGAATTCGCCCTGAAACAACAGATCGCCCGTGACGATCGATGTGCCGGCGTCGAGCAGTTTTCGGACTTCTGGCTTCACGTCGTCGTCGGTGTTGAACAGACCATCTTTGCCTTCTCCGTCGACCCAAATCGCAACATGTTCGTTCCAGGTTTTCGTCTGCGGGAATAGCGAGACAACCGGCAGCTCTTCGCCGTACTTCTTCACACGCAAGATGTCGGTAAATTCCAAATAGCCATTCCGTTTCTTCTTGCCGACTTTCTCGCGCTCGATCGATCCGGCCGGCGGAAGACGTCGGCCGATGAGTGTTTCGAAAGCTCCGCCAACAACCTCGTGATAGCGCTGCAACGACGTTGCATCCTTCGGAGTCAACGCGGCCAGTTGTCGGTTCGATTCGTTGTCGATGTACTTCGCCAAATAGAGTTCATGTTCGTCACCGCCTTTTGGTTTCGGATGTTTGTCATTCCAAACGGTGTATTCTTCGGCCGTTAGAGGTTGCCAATCTTCTTCGACGATCGGTTCTTCCAGCCCCAACTTCAGGTGCTTGTTGAACCACGAGTACATGACGGCCCGCGTGACGTAGTTGTAATTGTGTGGGAAGTACGTTTGCGGAGCACACAGCACATCTTGCTTGCGGCCGATCATGCCGTACAACTGTTGTAACTGAGGATATCCCTTGGTCATCATCTCGCGCGTCCAATCGTTTGCCGCCGTCATGCCTTGTGGTTTCGGAGCAAACAATGCGGCCAATTCGACGTTTCCCGTTCCGATCCGCAGCAACGAGCAATTCTCGCACGTGCATCCGCCCTGCATCGACGTCGAGACCATTCCGTTGGGAAACGCAACAATCGGACGCGAGTCGATCGCGCACAGCAGAATCGTCTGAGTTCCCCCGCCGCTGCCGCCGGTAACTCCGACACGCTTCGGATCGACGCCGGGCAACCCGGTCAAAAAATCGAGTGCCCGAATCGAGTTCCAAGTTTGGATACCCATGATGCTCTGCAGCCGCAGTTCGGCCTGAGTGCTATACAGGCCCCACTTCTTCTTGTTCTCGAATTCTGGCCGCTGTTCTGCAAACCGATGCGCCAATTGGTAAGTAATCTGCCCACTGTCGACGTATCCCAGCATGTCGAAGATGAACGTGACGCAACCCATGCGCGCGAGTTGAGCGCACCGCGCCAATTTCGGAAAACGTCCGGACGCCTCGAACCGTTCGGCGCCCTGCGAGATCAGCGCGCGAACTTTTTTCGCGCCGTAGTCCTGCAATCGGCCGCCATGCCCATGAGGACACAACACGGCCGGCAACTTCTTGCCACTCGTTCCCTCCGGCCGAAACAACAGTCCCGTGACGTAGTGACCGGGATAACTCTCGAAGAATACCTTGTCGACCGTAAAACCGTCCCGCTCGACACGTCCGTGAATCACGGGATTAAGCGGAGTCTTCTCGGGCATCGGCCACAAACCGGTCGCAACGAGGACTCGTCGCTTCAACTCTTTCGATCGTTCGTTCCACGCATCAACAGTGGCGGGAACCTCGAACGGAAAGTAGCCGTTCAAGTCTTTCAACTCACCAAGCCGGCTGTCCTGGGGAACTTTCCCTTCCGGAAAAACCCGCGGTCCGGCCGCAAAACTCGGAACCACCAACAGCACAAAAACCGCGGCACAGAACAATAATGAGAACGATCCAATTGGACGTGATCGTAGTCGTGAAGTCATGAGTCACAGTTCTCCTGTTTCCAATTCCTCTTGAGTCAATCGTTTAACCGCGAGCCATCGGCGACCGCGTTTCTTGCTCGATCAGTTTCAACGCGCGTGCCGCTTGCTCGCGGTTAAGCGACGAAGAGTTTGACCATTACGACATTGTCGACCACGCTTTGCAAGTTGATCTTGAGGTTTTGTTTGGCAAGGCCGAGGATGATCCTTGCTGCCGGAACTTACCGATTATCCAAAATAGATCGGAGTGAGGACAATGGAGTTGAAACGCCCAAGTCGCTGGTCAAATCCGATTCCCTGGTTAATCGTTTGTGGTGGATTGTTCGTGTTTTCCCTATGGGTGACGAGCCCGTCATATCAAATAAGGAAACGTGGACGCTCTCGATGCAAGAACAATCTGAAGCAAATTGGTATCGCACTCCACAATTATCATGACAAGTATGGCAGCCTGCCACTGGCCTGATGCACGGGTGGTTTTTCAGGGTTTTGTTTTGTGAATGATCATGCTGCGGTTTTGAATTCGGCGTAGGCGGTTTGTCGTTTTGAAGTGACGGTCGTGCCGA
>CAUZVF010000667.1:0-4304 GCA_963582955.1 Planctomycetota bacterium | reverse complement strand
GTTGATGAGCGCCGAAATGTCGGCGCCGAGACTACGCTGTCACGATCCTTCGCCAATCTCGGCTGAGTCCGCACCGACATGTGTGGCGGAATGCCCGTGATTCATAGGCCGAGGTGATCGGCTCAGTATTTTCACCCTACGGGCATCAATGGTTTTTGGATGTCTCCAATTGACGCTGATCTGCAGCACGCAATCTCAGAATGGAATGCCATCCGTGAAACCTTTCGGAGTGAATACGCCGACAATCGAGCGATTGCCGATTGCTCCATGAAGGAGCGGGAGCACGAGCACACGTTAGTTTGAGTTGACAGCGGAATCCTTCGACAGTTCTCCGACCAGAAAATGTGTGGCAAGTCGTTTATTGAATATAACTTTACGGCGGAAACATCCGTTGGACAGCGCGTATCTACGTAGTTACAATTTGTCATCCGTTGAGAGTAAAGAATAACCCACTTGCCGATGAGCGTGAAGCCCTGCCGAGCGTTACTGAAGAGAGCAGCAGCCCCGCTACGGCATCACCAAAACGAGTTGTTGGTCGAGAAGCGCTGCAACCGTTTGCTCGAACGCGGCGGTTGCCTGTTCGATGTCGACTTCTGTGTGCGCAGCCGAGACAACGCCACCTGTGGAACTCATGATGTCCACGCCGCGGTAGCGCAGCTGCCGTTGGTATTCAAGGATCAACTCGGCGGGCATGCCTTTCAGCCGGGCCGCATCGGTTGTGTGCAGATCGTGTCGCGTGGATGCGTTGTGGACTCGATACTCGTCGGTCTCGAAGTAGACGTGCAGTGTAGAAGACGGGCCGTAGACGTAGCCGGCGATTCCCTGCTGCTCAAGAACCTCGTTCCACGCAGCGTGGAGGTGTCGCGTGATGGCGTTGGCTTGCTCAGTCGGTTCGCCAGTGGCAATTCGACGCAGGATCGCGATGCCGGCAGCTGCGGAGAGCGGTGACGCATTGAAGGTTCCGAGATGAACCACTCGCTGATGGCGATCGCGATGTGCGTCGCCCGTGATGTCGAACAATGACATGATCTCAGCGTTGCCGACGACCGCACCCCCCGGCATGCCACCGGCGATGATCTTGGCGAGGCTGGTGAGATCCGGCACCACGTCGTACAGCTGCTGCGCGCCGCCCGGACTGAATCGAAATCCGGTCACGACCTCGTCGAAAATCAGCGGCACTTTATGGCGAGTTGTGAGTTCTCGCAGTCCACGCAGAAACGCTGGATCGAGCGGGACTCGTCCCCATGACGCTCCCGACGGTTCCAGGATCGCGGCGGCGATGTCGTTTTCGCGCGAAAGCACGTCCTCGACCAAATTCAAGTCGCCGTCTGGGATCGCGACCATCTGATCGCGGACGTGTGGCGGCACACCCAACGAACCGTCAGCGTCGAAGGGGGGATGGAAACCATGGACTACGTCGTCATGCCAGCCGTGAAAGTGACCCTCGAAGCGGAGAATCTTGGTGTGACCCGTGAACGCTCGCGCCAGGCGAATTGCCAACAACGTCGCCTCCGTCCCAGAGTTCACAAATCGCACGCGTTCGGCGGAAGGAATCAGTTGTTGCACGAGTTCGGCCCACTCGATGTGCAGCGGGTGGTCGTTTCCGAAGTGCGTGCCGCGGCCGACGGTCTCGGTGATGGCGGCAACGATTTCCGGCGGAGCATGTCCCAGCAGCAACGCACCGTTTCCACCAAGAAAGTCAATGTACTCGTTGCCGTCCACGTCCCACTTGCGACCGCCGGCTCCCCGCTGGATGTACAGCGGCATCGGCTCGAAGTGACGAAGATCGTGACCGACGCCGCCCCCTAGAACTGCGCGAGCACGTTTGAACCAATTTGCAGACAGTGGCCGCTTGGCCGCGTAGGCGTTGATGAGATCGTTATTCTTCGACATGCTTCTGACCTATTAACGGAGTTGCCAGGTTTCTCGTTGTTGTGTCCGCCATCAAAACCCCGCGAGTACTTTTCGTGCAAGTCCCACGCCACCGCCGACTGCGCACAGCAGCAGAATCACGGCCGAAGCAATGCCGCTCGCTACGACCCACCAACTCGGACGATACGCTCGCGGCAGCGTCATGTTGAAATACAGTACGCAACTGAATACGACGAACAGCCCGAGACTCACGGTCATGAAAGCGGCGATTTGCGTCATCAGATCAAACGTGATCTCCGACCAAGTCCACACGATCGAGAACGCGAAGCATCCCGAAACAATAATGCACTTGAGCCGTCGAATCGGAAATTGCTCGAAACGGGGCCAAATGGCAGAGAGGAAATCATGGGTGACTCGTGTGATCGCTTCCGGCACGCTCGCGAGCGTTCCCCACAGCGCCGCCACGATCATCACGTAGTAGACAGGTACCATCGATTCGTGGATTTCACGCCAGATGCCGGCCTGCTTGGTGAGCAACTCCCACGAATTTCCGCTCAACGTCTCCTGCCTTGGAAACAGAATCGCGCCGCCGGCCGCGAGGAATGCCGTCGACACGACCAGCAACACGAACGCTCCCATGCCGACGTCCCATTTCAACGGCAGGAGCAACTTGCGAAGACGACGTGCTTGGTCGGGATCATCCGGCAGGTAGTTGATCCGCGGTCCTTCGTCCGCTCGCCGACGAATGTCGTCGATCTTGGGGTGTGAGTTGATCCCCCAACCGCTCATCCCAACCCAACTCGAATAGGCCAGATATCCACTTAAGCTGCCGCCAATGTAGCCAAAGATGACCACCATATTCAAGGAGTAATCAGTGCGCACTGCGGACGGTCCCCACTGCGGTGCGGCCGGCAGGTGACCGAAACGAATCGCACCTATCAGCATGCTCCCAACATCGGGCTTGACGAGCAGCGCGGCCGCGATCGTCCCCAGCACCAATACACCGCAAATCACAATCTGCTGGCGTTCGAGCATTTGGAACGAACTCAACAAGCTCACTGCCATCGCAGCGGCAAATATCACATTGGTCCAAAGATTCACCCACGTGTCGAAACTCAGGACACCGGCAAGAGCGTCGTGAAACAGAAATGTGATCAAGTGCCCACACGGTTTCGCAACGGCGGTCAGCCCCATGCCGATCAGTCCGAGCTCCGCGACAAGAATCGCGAGGAGCAGCCAGCCGCGCGGACCAGGCAGCATCACGAGCCGGTGTCCAATGCGTTGACCAGTCACGGCTGTGTACCGACCGGTCAAGTAGGTGACGAAAATCCCTTTCACAGCGACGCTCAAGATCAGCAGCCAGAACAGGCCGTACTCGGACCACGCTCCCAGACCCGTGACCATGATCGTCTCGCCAACACCCAACCCCAAAGAAGCGACGACCGCCGCCGGCCCGAAGAATCTCGTCATTCTGAGCAACTTGCCCAGCGAGAACGGTTCGGCGTAGATGCCGGTGAGCGGTGGGATTCCGATCGGGCCGTCGTTGGAAGTCGTATCAAGCATGTCTCAACATCGTCCACCGCAAGCCGGAACCGTTTGACCCGTCACAAAACTGGAGTCGTCGGACAAGAGGAATTTCACAACGCTGGCGATCTCTTCCGGTTCACCGATGCGGCCCATCGGTGTGATCGAAATCAGATGCTCGACGAGATCTGGATTGGCCGACCGAGCGAGTTCCGTGTTCGTCAGTCCCGGAGCGACACAGTTCACGCGGATGTTGTACGGCGCAAACGCTTCGGCGCAATGCCGCGTGAATGAAATCAGCGATGATTTGGTGGTGGCGTAGCTGATCATGCGGCCCTTGATCTTGATTCCCGCCAATGACGAGATGTTGACGATGCGGCCGTATTCCCTCGCGATCATCTCATTCTTGACTGCCCAAGTCGTCAGAAACGGGCCATCCACGTTGACTTCAAACATCCGTTTCCAGGTCGCAAACGGCAGCTCATCATGCGGCGTGCTGCTTGCGATCCCCGCGTTGTTAACGAGTAGATCGATCGGCCCCAGTTGCTCCCGCACTGCCGCCGTCATCCGCGCGACTTGGTCTTCGTTCGAAACGTCGGCTTGCACGATCATTGCATCAACGCCGGAGCTTTCCATCAACGATAACGTCTCGCGTGCCGCTTGTTCGTTGCGTTCGTAGTTCACGGCAACTCGCGCGCCGTGCGCAGCAAGCATCCCGCAGATTGATCGCCCGATCCCACGAGCACCGCCGGTGACCAATGCGGTCTGGTCCGAGAAGATGTTGTCATTCATTGATCTCTTCCTTATTCACTCGATGACGCCAATTCATCCAGTAGTTCCAGTGAGTTGGCAACCACCGCCGGCCCCCACTCGCGGGTGAACGGCGTGGGTAGCATGTAGTTCTGATG
>CAUZVF010000666.1:0-4304 GCA_963582955.1 Planctomycetota bacterium | reverse complement strand
GAGGTGTGCGACCTCGGCCGTCGCGAGTGTCGGCTTTCGCGTGCGGACCGATTCGAGAAAGCCATCGACGTGACGGGGCAGCCCGGTGTCGCCGCGCATTCCCGGTCCTTTTTCCCGCCGGCGTCCCAGGTAGACCTGAAAGTATCCGCGGCGGGAAAAGATCATCTCTCCTTCGGTGCCGTAAAAGGCGTTCCCGCTGTCGAATCCGTAAATTCCGCAGGGCGTCCAGCCGCGATCTTCGTAGAGCAGGACTTTGCCTTCCTCGTACTGATAGGCGACCATCATGTTGTCGGGGTATTCGCGTTCCCCGACGAGGTCGATTCGGCTGCCATGCGCGGTGATGCGGACCGGATGCGTGGTGACCCCCAGCCCAAAGCGGGCCATATCGACGTCGTGGATGCCGTCGTTGCCGATGTCGCCGTTTCCGTAATCGCGATACCACTGCCAGTTTTTGTGAAACCGGTTCACGTTGAAGGGACGCTCGGTGGCCGGTCCCAGCCACATGTCGTAATTGACGCCCTCTGGCACGGGCGAATCGGGGACTTTCTTGCGATGCGTATGCTTTTGCACATTCCAGGCTTTGGTCATTTTCACTTCGCCGATCAATCCTGAATCGAGAATCTCGCGGGCCTTGGCGGTCACCTGGCTAGATCGCATTTGCGTTCCGTGCTGCACGATCCGCTTGTATTTGCGAGCGGCTTCCACCAACAGCCGCCCTTCGCGAAACACATGTGCGGCCGGCTTTTCAACATAGATGTCCTTTCCCGCCTGCATCGCGGGTAAGGCAATCGGGGTATGCCAATGATGCGGCGTCGCAATGAACACAACGTCGATCGACTTGTCATCCAGGACGCGGCGAAAGTCGTTGAACGTTTTCGGCTTGCGCCCCAGCGCTTTCTCAAAGGCTTCCGCACCACGACCGGCGTTTGCTTCATCCACGTCGCACACTGCGGTGACGGCGACGTCCCGATGACGCTTCAAATCGTTCACAAACCCACGGGCTCGCCCGCCCATGCCGATCATGCCGATCCGAATTGTGTCACTCACCGATGCGGAAGATGCGGACTGAGTGAATGCCGCGACGGCTCCCGCTGCCGCGACGCCGTCTGCCGCATGAGAAACAAATCGACGACGTGTGATTTGTCGCATGATTCTACTCCTTGTGCTGAGACCGGTTGAACGTTTCCTGAGCGGGACTTCCGCGGTTTCGGCCGGGGGGCTTCGTTTCTGCATCTTATCCAAGACAGACGACCAAGAATGGGTAGACTTGGGTTTTCAGACGATTTCAGTCAAGCAAGTCGTACACCCCTACATGACTTTCGGTGTCGAAACCGCGTCCGAGAAGTTTGTCACATTGTTCAAGCCTCAAGTCACATAGGGGGACAAGGGCAATGTCCTCACGTGTGTGCATCGGCCATTTGCGACCGGGTGTGCCATCAAACCACCCATTTCGCGGACTGGTGACAGGTTTCACAGTGAGCGTTTCCCCGAGCGGGTCGAACGCAGGACCGGGAATGCGGAATCCACGCCCTTCCTTTCCCCGACGGCACCACTCCAACATATGGGCTTCCCCCAAGCTCTGGGGCGGTATATATTGAAGTCACACCAACTGCGTCACAAGGGGGACGTGATGTTCTCACTTTTCGGTCGACCGGGACGGCTGTGCGATTCGTGGTCACGGCGCGAGCTGCTGACGGTGGGCGGATTGTCGCTGCTTGGCCTGGGACTGCCGGAGTTCCTCGCGACAGCAGGACCGCAGCGCCGAAGCAACCGCGGAGACAGTTTCGGCAGCGCTGATTCAGTCATTCTTGTATTCCTGCAGGGCTCTCCAAGTCACATCGACCTGTGGGATCCCAAACCGGCGGCGCCCGCAGAGATTCGTGGTGAGTTCAAGCCCATTGCGACCTCGGCGCCGGGGCTGTTTGTGGGTGAAGTGTTGCCGATGCTCGCGAGACAGGCGAAGCACTTTACCGTGGTGAGGTCGCTCGGCGTCGATCCGAAGGGACTACGGAACCACGGGGCTGCTATCTATATGCTGATGACCGGCCACGATCCGAGAAACTTCTCCCCCACCGGGTTGGCAGTCCCTCCGTCGAAGGAAGACTTGCCCTCCCTCGGTGCAGTGGTGGCCCGTTACCGAGCGGCGCAACCGGGGCGGTTCAGCAACATCGCGGTCGGTGCGCCGGTGAAGGAAGGTCGTGTCGTCGGTGTCGGCCAGGGGGCGGGCCTTTTGGGTGGTGCGTACGACCCCTACACCATGTACGACGACGCAACGCAGCCCCTCAAACCCCAGGGATTCGTGCTGCCAGCCGACATGTCGTTGGAGCGGCTGCAATCGCGGGTCGATTTGAAAGCTGTCATCGAAACGCAGACGCAGTCGGCTGAGAAGTCGTTCGACGCTTACTACGACACGGCGCTTTCACTGATCCAGTCGAACCGTGCAGTGGGAGCGTTTCGGCTGGAAGATGAAGCAGCCAAAACTCGTCAGCGATACGGCACGACGCAGTTCGGGCAGAGCTGTCTTCTGGCTCGGCGGTTGATCGAAGCCGGAACGCGGTTCGTACAAGTGACGTGGCCAGCCCGTTCCGATGATGAGCCAGCGCCCGGTCCGGACGGTTCGTGGGATACGCATCGCAACAACTTCCCCATGCTCCGCGACCACCGCTGCCCCGTCTTCGACCGTTCGCTTTCCGCGTTGATCGAAGACATGGCTGCCCGTGGCTTGCTCGATAAGACGCTTGTGGTCGCAGTCGGCGAGTTTGGCCGTTCGCCGAAAATCGGCGCACCGACGACGAACAACGTCGGTCCCGGCGGGCGTGATCACTGGCCGGAGTGTTACAGTTGCCTCATCGCTGGCGGTGGTGTCATAGCTGGGAGCGTTTACGGCGAATCGGACCGCCATGGCGGCTGGCCGAAGAACGACGCTGTTCATCCGTACGATCTCATTGCCACGATCTATCACGCCTTGGGGATTAACCCCAACAGCGAGTACCACGACACGTTAGATCGGCCACGACGACTGGTCCAGAACGGGCTGCCGGTGACAGGGTTGTTTTGATGGAGGAGACGGGCCGCTGGTGTTCAAGTCCTAGCAGACAGGGGGGAACGCGTTCGATCAGTCTCAAAACTGATCCGAGGCAGATCGAACCGGATTTGGATCCGATTCTGTCCGCGAAACTCGTCAATTCGCGGACACGCCATAAAACCACCGTTTTCGCTTGCGCGCCATTTCGGCTAGACGAGAGACAAAACAAACCGAAATGTCGCCAGAACACGGGCGGATAGCAAATGAAGCTGTGCGGGGAACTGCAACCGACGCTCCTCGTGGACAATTGCGTGTTGTGCGGAGTAGCATGAAACTGTCATGAACGAAACCACGCGAATTCTGCTAGTCGTCATTGCAATCATTGTTCAACCGTTTGCGACGCGTTTGTCATGCGCTGACAATGCTCCGAAACAGGATCGGTTCGAAATGCCGACTGGGCGTCGACAGTTGTTTCTCGATGGGCTTGGCATCGAAGAAATGACGAAGCTGACGCGGACGATACACCAGCCTGCGAAGAAGGGCGCGGTGATCGAGCCTGATCAACCGTGGGAAAGCCTGTTGCAAATCCGTTGCGCTCCGGCGTGGGACGAGAAACAGAAGCGATACAAGATCTGGCTAATCAGCGCAGGGCCAGGATTCAGCAGAACGAAGACCGGCTACGCTGAGAGCCTCGACGGTCTACGCTGGACCAAGCCTTCCGTCGATCAGGTCGAAATCAACGGCTCGCGAAAGAACAATCTACTCTCGCTGGGTAGCCTACTGGAGAATGTCGTCTACGATCCACACGACCCCGATCCAGCACGACGATTCAAAGGACTCCTGGGCACAAATGGTCGGCAACCAGTGGTTAGTTCCGACGGCATTACCTGGAAAAAGCTCTCTGTTCCGATCCTCCCGTCGCAAGATGAATCGAACCTGAGTTATGACCCTCAGGCGCGGCAGTTTATTGCCACGCTTAAACAGGGCGGTCCAAACGGACGGTCGGTGACACTAACGACGAGTAAGGACTTTGAACAGTGGTCGAAACCGGAATTGGTCTTCCACACTGATGACGATGACCAGCGTCGAGCAAAGACAAACATTCAAGCCCGTCTGAGTAATCCCAAGCTTCGAAATCCGCTGTTCAATAACACGGCTGATTACAATGCCGACATCTACAACATGGGTGTCTTTCGCTATGAAGGATTGTACGTCGGTCTGCCGGCCGTCTATCACGCGGTAGGACGGAGGCCGCAGGGCAACACCGATGGATTTCATT
>CAUZVF010000665.1:0-4305 GCA_963582955.1 Planctomycetota bacterium | reverse complement strand
TGAAACACGAAGACCAACAATTTGCCGAACTGTCGGAATTGCTCGAAGCGTTGTGTGAAGACCGTATCACGGATGAGCAGTTTCGACAGTTGGAACAGCTTGTCTTACAAGACCAAGCAGCGCGTCGGTTCTACCTTAGCTATATCGATTTGCATGGGTCGTTGCACTGGGACATCGCAACCGCGGCCGGTGACGAAGTGTTGATCCGCGATACGGTCAATGCCGAGGTTCATCGTGTGTTCCACAACGAGCGGCGCAAGCGGTTTCGCGTGTCTGTCGGTCTTGCCGTTTCGGTTTGCCTATTGCTGGTCGCGGGCCTGTTATTCGTCTCGGAAGTTTTCCAAACAAGTGATGATCGGCCAAGTTTCGCGGAGGCCGATGATTCCGACAGCACGCCGAACGTCACTGTCAGTATCAAGAACAGCGATTCGGACACCAGTCTTCCGAACGACGGAGGTCCGGTCGTTGATTCCAATGACGCCAAGAACGCGGCGGTTTCCAATTCCGACAAGAAAATCAAGTTGGCGACCGTCGGTTCCACGCCAGATTCGAAATCGCCCGCTGCTGCAATTACGAAACAGACCGACGGAAACACTGCCGTGTCGGCCGTGCCCAACGATGCGGAATTCACCGTGCCAGGATCACATCAACCGCTGATTGCGTTCGTCAATATGCAAATTCGCAATGGCTGGGAATTGAATGGTGTCCGGCCGTCGCAACTCGCGAATGACGGAGAATGGATTCGTCGCGTCTACCTGGACATCGTCGGACATATTCCGCCAGTCGAAGATGTCGAGCGTTTCCTGGACGACACGAGCGAGGACAAGCGGTCGCGGTTGATCGACAAGTTGTTGGACGATCAGGATTATGTGCGAAACTGGACGACGATTTGGTCGAATCTGTTGATTGGACGGTCCGAGGATCGCGGCGTTGACCGTCCCGCACTGCAGAAGTTCTTGCGTGAAAGCTTTGCACGGAATCGCCCGTGGAATGAAATCGTATCGGAATTGGTCGCGGCCGAAGGCCGGTCGGACGAAAACGGAGCCACGAATTTCTTACTGGCGCACCTCAACGATCAGGCAACTCCGGCAACGGCGATCACGGCGCGAATATTTATGGGCGTTCAGGTACAATGTACGCAATGCCATAGTCATCCACACAACAATTTCAAGCAGAACCAATTCTGGGAGCTGAACAGTTTCTTCAAACAAACGGTTCGAGTGGACCGTCGGCGTCCCAATGAACAAGGCGGCATGCAGTTTTCGCATGCCGAGCTGACTTCAAAACCGGTTGGCGGTGCCACCTTTTATGAGAACCGGCTGGGAGTGATGCAGGCGGCTTATCCTCGGTTTAATGAGGTGGCCGTTGATCCCGAAGAAAATGTGAACCGCCGCGCCGTTCTGGCGCGGTTGATGACAACTGGCGAAAAACCGTTGATTGCGGAAGCGATCGTCAACCGCATTTGGAAGCACTTCTGTGGTTACGGATTTACCCGGGTTGTCGACGACCTGGGGCCGCACAACCCAGCCACGCACCCAGCGCTGTTTGACCGGCTCGCGCGTGAGTTCGTCAAGAGTGGCTATGATTTGAAACAACTGTGCCGTTGGATTTGCAACACGGAAGTGTATCAGCTTAGCAGCCGTTTCAATGCGACAAACGCGGACGACGACCCCGCGAGCGGCACCGACCCGCTCTTTAGCCGCATGTATGTCAAACCGATGACGGCCGAGCAACTTTATGATTCGATGATCATTGCCACGCGCGCTCACTTCACCGCCGGTTCCGATTGGATGGCTGCCGAAAAGATGCGACGTGAATGGCTGCAACAGTTTGTCATCGCGTTCGAAACCGACGAGAACGATGAATCGACGAATTTCGACGGGACCATTACGCAGGCATTGATGATGATGAATGGTGAGTTGGTCGAAAAGGCTCTCAGCGATTCACACGGGACTTATCTCGACGAGATTGTCCGGCAGAATGGTTCCGATGTCGAGAAGATCCGCAAGTTGTGCCTATCGGCGATTGCGCGGTATCCGAGTTCGCGCGAACTGGCCGCCGTTCGCAAGTTGCTTCGCGAGCGTAGTGCCGGACGTCCTCGTGGCAACAGCGTCGAAACCGCCCGGACCGAGGGACTTCAGGACGTTTTTTGGGCTTATCTGAATTCTAACGAGTTCATTTTAATCTATTGACGTCCAGTGCTTGACCCCTGGTCGCGGTTGTATTTCATGACGCCAGTTCCCGGCCCGTATCTTATCACGCTTGCGAACGCCTGCTGTTTTCAATTTACGGTATATGTTTCGCAATCGTTACAGCACGAACTTTCGATTGCCGCATTGCCGCCGTGATGTGAACGGCTGATTCAGACCACTTGCATCACCGACGACCTTTGGGGTACGATTTTAGATTGGCCGTTTTGTGCGGCCATTTGATACTTCCGCCGTAGGCGCAACCGACGGTTGATTGATCTGAACGCTGAATGCGCCGATCGGTGCCGAAAGTCTAAAATACCGTTCAGAACAAACACGCTTTGCGTGTGCGCAGGGCAATCTTGGTCGTCGCGCTGGGAGAAGGGACCTTTTATGGCAGAGCTGGTAGTCGCCGGTCCTGAGCCGATGCAGCGCAAACGCATTCCGCTCCGCAACGGTCAAATCGTGCGGCTCGGCCGAGCGCCCCGGAACGGAGAAGCTATTCCGTGGGACGGTCTCATTTCGCGAGAACACGCGGAACTCTGCCTCGATGGTGGTAAGCTTAAGGTCCGCCGGCTCGACACCGCCCGTAACCCCATCTATTTCCACGAAATGGAAAGCACCGACTTCGAAGTCGCGTCGGGAGACCAATTTCGAATTGGACACACCTACTTTAGTTTGTCAGCCATCGAGCTTGACGACAGCGAGAGTCCGTCACAGCTTGAAGAGCATTCGTACGGGCCTGGCGAACTGAATCAGTTCAAGTTTCGTAATGCCGATTTGCGATTGGAAGTTCTGTCAAAGCTCCCTCGGTTGCTGGCCAAATCAGGCAGCGACGAGGAATTGGCAACTCAGTTGGTGAAGCTGGTGCTCGAGGCGATTCCGCACGTCGATGGAGCGGCCGTCGCTTTTTTCAAGGAGTTCACGGCTCCTGGATCCACTCCGCAAATGATTTGCTCAAGCAGCCGCGAAGGAACCCCGTTTTCGCCGAGCCGGCGGTTGATCATGGCGGCCCTGGAACGAAACCAAAGCAAACTGCATCTTTGGCACGACGCTGAAGAATCCGATCCGCAATACACCGTCAGCGGGAATTTGGATTGGGCGTTCTGCACGCCCATTAAACAGCAGGCATGTCGTGGCTGGTGTCTGTATTGTTCGGGCAAGATCGCCGTTTCGATCGGCTCGGGCCAATTCCTCACCGAAGACGACCTAAAAGGTGATCTACGGTTTGCCGAACTTCTGGCTGATTTCATTGGTGCCAGCAAGCAAGTTCGCTATCTGGAATTCCAGCACGCCGGCCTTGCTCCGTTTCTGCCGCCGGCCGTGATGGAGGAATTGCGTGGGAAGGACCGGGACACCGTCCTGAAGCCGAAAGAGACGGACATCACGGTCTTGTTCTGCGATGTGCGGGGATTCTCGCGCAAAGCGGAATTGGCTGAGCAGAATCTCAAGGAGTTACTCGACCGTGTCAGCGATGCCCTTCGTGTCATGACCGTGTCGATCGTCAAATATGATGGCGTCATCGCCGACTTTCAAGGAGATGCCGCGTTGGGATTCTGGGGTTGGCCGAAAGCTCAGCCGGAAGGCCCACTGTTGGCAGCCAGGGCCGCATTGGAAATACAGGCGGAATTTGAGAAGGCCCGCAATCAATCCGGCCATTCCCTAGCGGACTTTCGAGTTGGAATCGGAATCGCTCACGGACGCGCGATCGCGGGCAAGATCGGTAACGAGGAACAAATCAAGGTCGGTGCCTTTGGTCCAGTTGTAAACCTGGGCGCGCGGCTGGAAGGGATGACAAAACAACTGCGTGCTCCCATTCTGATGGATGAAGCGACCGCCAAGCACGTCCGGGAATTTCTGCATCAATCTCAGGGCCGATGCCGGCGGCTTGGAAAAGTACGGCCCGTCGGCATGTCCACGAATCTCATGGTGACCGAACTGTTGCCACCGGAGGGTGTCGGGACAATTTCGGACGCGACGGTTGCCGATTACGAGGACGCCGTCGATGCTGTTGTCGACGGCCGTTGGAATGAGGCGATCGAGTTGTTAGACCGTTTGCCTGTCGAAGACCGGGCAAAAGACTTTCTAATGATTTTCATTGCCATCAATCAATATG
>CAUZVF010000664.1:0-4306 GCA_963582955.1 Planctomycetota bacterium | reverse complement strand
TATTCGCTCTACGGAGTATTCCGCAGCTCTCAGCAACCGACGTTGCCACCGCTGTTTTCTCCGCCACCGTCGACCGACGAGTACAAGAAGTTCGACGCAGGTATGCGTGAGCGAGTCGGCAAGTTCGACAAGTTCCTCGATCGCCTTCACGGAGAAATCGTCAACAACGCTCGTAGCCGTGCGTCGGAATATTTGATGGCGGCTCATGCTCGACGCAATCAGCCCAGCACCGAAAACTTCATGCTGTTGGCTGACAAAGGAGCGTTGAATCCGCACGTGATTCTGCGTTGGGAAGTCTATTTGAAACGGACGAATCGCGAGGACAAGCCAGTTTGGACCGTCTGGCACCGCTTCGCTGAGCTTGCCGATGACGAGTTTGCTCGTAAGGCCCCTGAGATTCATCGTGAACTGTTTTCGGCGACGTCCGATGACGGCGAGGTAACTCGGCCGATCAATCGATTGGTTCGCGACGCCTTTGCCACCAGCGTTCCAACGACAATGAAAGACGTTGCCGATCGATACGGAAAACTGCTAAACCAGATCGATCGGAAATGGCGGAAACAAGTCCCAAACGCCGCTTCGAACGGCAGCCCCGCTCCCGAACGACTGGCCGACGATGCCGAAGAAGAGTTGCGGCAGGTTTTGTACGGAGCCGATTCGGCGGCGATGGTTCCTCGCGCTGCCGGGTGGGGATTTCTTGATCTGATCCCCGACCGGCCGACTCAGGGGGAATTCAAAAAGTTGATTGGCGAGGTCGAAAAGTGGAGCAAGACGGCTCCCGCCGCCCCGCCCCGTGCGATGGTCATGGTGGATGCAAAAGTGCCCTATCAACCCGCCGTTTTCCTTCGCGGAAACCCCAACCGTCGCGGGGAATCAGTCCCGCGTCGATTTCTTGAAGTTTTAACGGGAGAAAACCGCACACCGTTCGTCCAGGGCAGCGGCCGATTGGAACTGGCGCGTGCCATCGTCGATCCCCGCAACGCTCTGACAACGCGAGTCATCGTCAATCGAATCTGGGCGCATCATTTCGGTCACGGTTTGGTAACAACTCCCAGCGATTTCGGCACGCGCAG
Source organism: Planctomycetota bacterium (assembly GCA_963582955.1). GTDB lineage: Bacteria > Planctomycetota > Planctomycetia > Planctomycetales > Planctomycetaceae > CAUZVF01. The sequence continues at coordinate 3,233 of CAUZVF010000664.1, read as the reverse complement.
CGATCCGCCGTCGCATCCACGATTGTTGGATCACCTGGCGAATCGGCTGTCGACTCCAATTGCCAAGGGTGGGTTTGGGTGGTCGCTGAAAAAACTGCACCGTGAGATTCTGTTTTCGGCTGTTTATCAACAATCGAGTGATCATCGTGCGGACGCATTCGCGATCGATCCGAAAAACCGGCTGCTGGCGCGGATGAATCGCCGTCGACTTGACTTCGAAGCCATGCGTGACGCACTGCTGTTCGTCTCCGGAGATTTGAATAGGGCAATCGGCGGTCCGCCGGTGCGGATCGACACGGTGTCATTCGTGCCGCGTCGATCCGTTTACGGGTTCATCGACCGCATGAACATGCCGAATCTGCTCCGTTCGTTCGATTTCCCCAGTCCCGTGTCGAGCAGCCCGAAACGCAGTGAGACAACCGTGCCGCCACAGGCTCTGTTCATGATGAATCACAATTTCGTCGCCGAATGCGCCCGGCGGCTGGCGAGTCGAGTCGATTCGGAAACGTCAACTTCGGTCGATGCACGAATTCGCCTGTTGTACCAGTACGCGTTCGGCCGCGAGACAACAGACAAAGAACTTGAACTTGGAAAACAGTTTATTGAGATGAGTCCAAAGGACTGGCAGTCGTATGCTCATGCCATGCTGATGACGAATGAGTTTGTATTTGTGGATTAGTTGCTGTTTGTTGTCATTTAACCGCAAGCCAGCGGCGAGCGCGGCAGCTTACACGCCCGCTGACGCGCTCGCCGCTGGCTTGCGGTTAAACGAACTCTGTTAAATGAATCGAACGAGGCCAACGATGATTCTAACGCGACGTGAACTTCTGCGGCGATCGGGAACCGGCTTTGGCATGCTAGGATTGGCGGGTGTCTTGGAATCCGCCGGAATGCTGGGCAACGAAGCCAGCGCCGAGCCGTCGGCCATTCATCCGCTCGCGCCGCGGCAGCCGCATTTCGAGCCGCGGGCGAAACGTGTCGTGCATCTGTTTATGAACGGCGGACCGTCGCAGGTCGACACGTTCGACTACAAGCCGTTGCTGGAAAAGCATCACGGGAAACCGTTGCCGGTTCGGAATTTCCGAACGGAACGCCGCACCGGGCACGCCATGAAATCGCCGTTCGCGTTCAAGCAACGTGGAGAGTCAGGACTGTGGGTCAGTGATCTGTTTCGCAAGACGGCCGAGCACATCGACGACATGTGCGTGATCAATTCCATGCACGCCGAAGTGCCGAATCACGAGCCGTCGTTGATGCTGATGAACTGCGGCGATGGCCGCTTGCCACGGCCCAGCATGGGCGCGTGGGTGACGTACGGATTGGGCTCCGAGAATCAGAACTTGCCGGGATTCATTGCGATGTGTCCCGGCGGCTATCCGATCGTGGCGACTCGGAATTGGCGCTCGTCGTTTCTGCCGGGAGCTTATCAAGGTACGTACGTTGACACGAAGAACACGGACATCGAGAAACTGATCGCCAACGTGCGAAACAAGCGGCTCAAGCGGGACGAGCAGCGGCGGCAGCTTGATCTTGTCCGCCTTCTGAATCGAGAACACCAAAAGACACGGTCCAACGACAATCGTTTGGAAGCACGAATTCAATCGTTCGAACTTGCGTATCGGATGCAGTCGGAAGCTACCGACGCGTTCGACGTGAATCGGGAACCTCAAACAACGCACGCATTGTACGGTTCGTCGATCGAGGCTCGGCAATTGATGATCACTCGGCGTCTGTTGGAACGCGGCGTGCGGTTCGTCCAAGTCTGGAGCGGAGCCGGACAGCCGTGGGACAATCACAACAATCTCAAAAACGAACACGGGCGATTGGCCGAAGCGTGGGACCAGGCGATCGCGTCGTTCATCACTGACCTGAAACAGCGCGGGCTGTTCGATTCGACGCTGATTTTGTGGGGCGGAGAATTCGGGCGGACTCCCGTGGCCGAGTACCCTGCCCTGAACGGTCGAGACCACAATCATTACGGATTCACCTGCTGGCTAGCCGGCGGCGGAGTCAAAGGCGGACAAGCCTACGGATCGACCGACGAATTCGGATTCCGCGCGGTTGAGAACAAAGTCCACGTCCACGACCTGCACGCGACAATGTTGCATCTGCTCGGCATGGACCACGAACAACTCACATACCGATACGCGGGACGCGACTTCCGTTTAACCGACGTGCATGGAAACGTCATCCACGAACTATTGACGTAGTGCAATGAACGATCAACATCGACCAACGGGATTAACGCTGATTGAAATTGTCATTTGGGGATTCCTTCTCGCTTCAATTCCATTGGTAATGGAGGTGATTCGCGTTAGGAATCTCCGGCCAACGATAGCGTGGACAGGGTTCGTTCGAGAGAAGGATGGCGAACGCGTCTGTATTTTGCATCCGGAGCTTCTCTATTACAAAGATGGTCGCGGTCAAATTGTGAGTATTTCTTATTTGAAAACTATCAAGAGCACAGCGGTCGTTTACGTGGTCGTTTTGTGTGCATTTTTTGGCTTTCTTTCACGTCGCTACGCCGCTTTGCGAAAGTCTCAATTGACGAGCGAGTCGGACACATGAATTTCTCGGGATCCGGTTGGCGAGCGGCATGCGTCAGCTTGCCGGCGGTACGCGCACAACAACATGACGGCAAACTGACGCATGCCGCTCGCCAATTTTCTAATTGAATTTGAGTCACTCCTACTCAGCGGCCGAGTGCTCCTCTATAAATCCCCGCGACTGTTTAATGACCTCGTCGGTGATCTGCATGTGCCCCGCTTTTTCGTAGCGGATGAATTTGTGCGGCGCATCGGCTTTCTTCAGGGCTTCGACCATCATCAGGCCGTTGTCGATCGGCACCGAGCGGTCGTTGTCGGCGTGCAGGATCATCAGCGGTTTCATGTCTTTCTTGACGTGCGTGACGGGTGAGGCCAGTTTGCGGTTTTCGATGGGATCGCCTTTCGTGGGAGTCCAGATCTTGCCCCAACTCAAAGTGTTCAGTTCGTAATTCGCGGCGACGCTGATGACGGCGCGGACGTCGTTGCTGGCGTCTTTCCAACCGCCGGTTCTGGGGAATGGGCCGTCTCCCATCGTTGCCGCCAGTGAAACCATGTGTCCGCCGGCGGATTGGCCGATCAAGTAAATGCGGTCGGTGTCGATGTTGTATTGCTTGGCGTGTGCGTGGACGTAGCGGATGGCGCATTGGAAGTCCTGATAACAGGCCGGAGCCGGCGTGCATCCCACCA
>CAUZVF010000663.1:0-4312 GCA_963582955.1 Planctomycetota bacterium | reverse complement strand
GAGCGTCACTTCAACGATCTTCGTCTGCTCGCCGCGTTGGATCACGAGTTCCGCGGTCTGCTTGGGACGCAGCCGGCTCACCGTCTCGCGCAATTGGTTCGCGTCCGCGATGTCGTTGCCGTCAAATCGGATAATGCGATCCCGTCGTTCAATTCCAGCTTTGGCCGCGGGACTTTCTGGAAAAACAAATCGCACCGCCGCGCCAGCCGTCTTGTCATCAGTCAATTGTTCACGGACGGGCAAGATTCCGAGAAACCCCGGATCGTAAGGTTCCAACTTGGCAACCAGAACAATGCCCTCTTTGCGAATGACCTGGTTCTTGCGTTTAACAGCCACAGTCACCACGTCGCCGGAAAGTTTGTTTCCCAGTGCATGCAGTACCTGCGCCTGCCGAATAATCGGCTGTCCGTCGATTTCAGTGATGACGTCACCCCGTTGCAGGCCGGCTTTTTCCGCCGGCGAATTGTATCGCACACGGTCAATCGTCGGTGCGCCCGAATAGATGTCGCGTCCCTTCAGGTTAATCCCCATCAGTCCCGGCATGAGGTCTTTGCCGGACTTCATCAGATCGAGACGGGCGTAGATGTCCTGCAAGGGAATTGCGAAACCGATTCCCGAATCGTACCACTCGACGCCGGCAATTTCCGAAGAACCACGGCGCTGCGATAACGGAACAAGGATACCCATGACACGGCCTTCGATATCCACCAACGGACCACCATAATTCATCGGCGAGATCTTCGCGTCGGTTTGGATTGCCTTGCCCCACACACGGTTCAGCGCGCTGATGATTCCCACGGATGCATTGGGCACCGCGCTGTTGTAGGTACGGCCCAAGGCGATCGCCCATTGTCCGACTCGAAACGATTTCTTGTCGGCCGCAACCGCCGGCTTCAAATCACTCGTATCAATCTTCAGCAACACCAACATCCTCGATTTGTCGCTCGACACGATGTTGGCGGGAAATCGCCGTCCATCAGACAAAGTCACAAGAATCGAAGACGGTTTCGATATAAAATTGAATGCACTCGAGATGACGTATCCATCTTCGCCAACGGCTACGCCGGTCGTGGGACCGGTTCCCGTCGTCAAACGTCCGACACGATCCAACCCGCCGACAGTTTGAATGCGTACAATTGAAGGACTGACAATCGCCGCGGCTTCCTTAAAAGCACGCTCTTCCAATTCTTCGACCGACGCTTGCTGAGCTTCAGCGGGAATGGATACGACGGCGAGAGTCAACCACGCCAGGGACCACGTTATCGAGTATTTCATATCCGGACGCCTATTTCTTGGCCTTCACATCCAACTCGACGGTCACCAACTTGTCGCCGCGGCGAACGACCAACCGTACAAGGTCCCCGGCTTCGAGTCGCCCAAATTCCCGTCGCAGCATCCGCACGGATTGGATCAATTCATCGTTCACGAACAGCACAAGATCGTCAGGCTTCAACCCCAGCTTTTCCGTTTGGGAACCCTTGGCGACCGAATCGATATAGGCCGGCGTGCGAAAAAGTACGTCGGGGACCATCAACAATCCGAAATCTCGCGGCCCGTAATTGGCCGGCGATTCCTCGGTGTTCGTCTTCTTGTTCGCACTCGATTCAAATCGGCCGCTGATGATTTCTTGGACGGCCTTCTTCAGTTCGGTCACCGGAATCGCGTAATTGACCCATGTGTTGCTTTGCGAATTCCTCAGTTCCTTGCCAATCATGCCGAGTAGCCGTCCGTCGCGCGACGCAATAACACCGCCGCCCGCGCCGGAGTTATTAGTCACGGCATCGACAACGTAAACGGGCCCGTCGTACGGGATTTCGAAAGAACCACGGCGGGCGGACAATTTTGTCTTCGACGCAATCACTCCGTGGATTACCGACACGGGTTCGTCGCCGGTCGCAACTTTGAACATATTGCTGAATCCCAGAATTCGTGTTCCCGGCCCGGCATCGCCGGCTTGCTCGATGTCGAAGTACGGCAAGTCCAACCCGTCTTCATCGATCTTCAGCACAGCCAGTTCCAAAGGCGGTTCGGCTCCCAAGACTTTTGCTCCAAACCGTCGCCCGTCGTTCAACACGACAGTCACTTCGTCGGCATCCAGCACATGGCTCCAAATCGTGACAATGTGTCCTTCGGGAGAAACTAAGAATCCCGTACTGTACGAGTGCAAGCTACGAATGCCGCCGGCACCAAAGATCTTCACGATGCGGGGGAGCACGTGGCTGATCGTTTCACGCGACGATTGTGCAAAACCGTTATTGTTCAGGACGCTCAAGCACAGCACACACGCGACGGCGAATCGCACGGGCGTTTGCCAAGAATGCCACATCGCCTGATGCGTCCGCAATGATCGGCTTTGATTCGAACGTAGTACGTTCATGCTTTACTTTCGGCTGGCGGTCTTCTCGGAACCGACGTCAATGCTGCGAATCTGAAACGACGCCACGGGCTTGTCCACAAGACTGACGTGAATGACGCCGGGAAATTTCCGGCCCTGAACCGTTTTGAATTCATCGAAACGAATCTGACACGCATCGAAGTCTTCCTGAAGTTGTGTATCGAAGCCGACAAATACGCCTGATTTCCGATTGAAGTACCACCACGATTCGACACCGGTCAGCCGAGTCACCAAGACGTCCACAAGTTGTCCGTTCGCATCGAGAGGCTCGCTGCCCAGGTAGAAGAATTCGGTAAACGCCGATTCATTCTTTGTCAGCATCAATTTCAAATGGTGCATCGCGATTAGCAAACCGCCCGTCCCGGCCGGCTCGTCTTCGAAGTCGCTGCCGTCGAGTGCCTGATAGAAAGCTCCGCCATTCCATTCCAATCCCAATCCCGATTCGGCCAACGTGAACGTAAACGGCTTGTCGGGAGCGCTGATTCCCTGGATCGTCCATTTGTCGGCGACTTTCGAAAAGTCGCCCAATTCCTTGATGGCTTTCAAAACGCGCTTTTGTTGAAGCTGATTGAAATAAAAGTTGGCATACCCTTCTTTCTTGACGTGCAGGTGCTTGTATTTATCGGGCGGTTTTGGTTTTGGCCGTGAGGGACGCTGCATCGGCCGGGGTGCTTGCGGTTTCTTGTCATCATCCGGTTTTTTGTCGCCGGGTTTTTTGTCGCCGGGCTTTTTCGGAGGCTGCCGTGGACGGCGGCGCGGCATCAATTCGGTTTCTCGATGGAGTCCTCGCAGCCGGACGAGGATTTCGTGTTTCTCACCGTCACGCCGATACACGAGCGGCAATCGCCATCCTTTGGGGTAGATGCCCAACACGTTTTTGAAGTGGTTCACATTGCGAATGGGACGGCCGGCGAACTCGACGATTTCATCCTCGGAACGCAGGCCACGGCGAAAGGCTTCGGATTCTTCCAGAATCTGATCAACTTTGACCGTCCCGTCGGCACTCGTGAAAACCGTAGCTCCCAAAGTCGCATGGTCAACAATACGTCCGCTGCGCAGATGATCCATAAAGTATTTGATTTGGTTGATCGAAATGGCGTAGCCGGCTCCGACGTTGACTCGCCCGCGTTTTTCGAATGAGCCGCGTCCGTTGATTCCGATGACTTCACCGTTGTAATTGAACAACGGTCCCCCCGAGTTGCCAGGATTGATCGACGAATCAACTTGAATGCAATCCGCGTATTCCAAAAACGTTCCCGCCGGATACTGATAGCGGTGAACTCCGCTGACAATTCCGTAGGTGACCGTCGGTTGAAAATCAGTGGCCAGCAAAAACGGATTTCCCATCGCATAGGCCCAGTCACCCATCTGAACCTTGTCACTGTCGCCCATCGGAGCGTACGGAAACGTCTCGCGCCCCAGCAACTTGATCAGGGCGACATCGCCGGTCGGGTCGATTCCCACGATGACGGCGTCGTACAAAACGCCGTCGTTCAGGCCGCACTTCATGAACGAGCCGACTCCGGCAACAACATGAAAGTTCGATAGAGCGTACCCTTCAGGACTGATCAGGACTCCAGAACCGCCGCCGGCGCCGCCGGGTGCAAAAACCGCCACGACAGCCGGAGCCACACTCTCAATAACGGCAATCCGGCGATTCTGTTCGGCAATCACTTTCGGATCGGCCGCGCTGGCTTCACTCAGAACCGTCAAACAGACGGCGAAGGCGGATGCCAAGGTGGCAATTCTGTTGAGACTACAATTCATCATCACTTGATCACTTTCGCATCGGCCAGATCGAGATGATCGCTGATATCCAAGTCTTTCCCGAAATCAACGAGGATGTTCAGATCGCGAACTCCCGAAACGTCCAGGTCGAGTTTTCGCGGCTTATCATCGTACCGGACGTCGGTTTCT
>CAUZVF010000662.1:0-4323 GCA_963582955.1 Planctomycetota bacterium | reverse complement strand
CTCGTCGATGACGTTTTTGTCGGGTTGAAGTTGCCACTGGCTGACTCCGATGCGGATGACGCCGCGTCCATCGCGAAGCTCATCAAGGACTGACCTCGCCTGGCGTTCGACGACATACGTCATCGAGTAACCATCTACCGGGCCGACGTGACCTTGATGTCGGCGAAATCGCAGCAGCCAGTCCTTTTGGCGGTGAATCTGCGCCTTCAGTCGTTCGGTCAGCTTCGTGATCGGAACGACCGAGACCTGATTGTGAATCAATCGAAAATGAATCTCGTCACCGGTGACCGTGCTGCTGATTGGTGTCAGCTTGTGTCGGATTCGCTCGACCGGCGCTTTGTGACTCTCAAGTTCCTTCAGCTTTTTCTGGAGGGCGAGTAGTTCCGATTTCGATTGCTTCAACGTCAGACTCAACCCGTCAATCGCCGACTTACTCTTTGCCAGAGAATCCGATTCGTTGGTCATTCGCAACGAGACGGCCTTCAATCGCTGATCCAGTTTCGCATCCTCCGTCCGGTAGGTTGCGAGTTGCGATTTCGTTGCTTTCAACTTGCTGTCAAAGGTGGCCAATTCAAGTACCAGTTCACGCTCACGCTGCAGCAATTCCGGCGACGGCTCGGTGTTTGGAGGCGTTTCCGCTGGTTTTGGCGTTTCCTCGATCACAACAACGGAAACTTCGGTTGCAGGGACGGCGGCGATCTCTTCCTCGACCGGTTTGATTGGTTTCTCAACAACAGGCTTAGGAATCATGACCGGCGTGTTACTGACTTTCACACCGGCGACAACGATCAGAATGATCAAGATCCCGACAATGTTGGCGACGATATCCAGAAACGAATCCGAGCCAAAACCAAGTTCTGATTGTTGTTTCGCGCGACTCATGGTTGCAGCCCGGATCCCTTGTTGGCTTCAGAACGTGTTTTAGAATTCATCTTGAGCCCGTGTTTGACCTGTACGATGGGGCTCCGAGCCCGTCGAATGCCGGCTTGAAAATAAAAAACGACGGCTTCGGAGAGCCATCGTACGAATTTCAAAACACGTTTTCAGGTGTCCCCAGAGTGTGATCGACCGTGATGGACAATCCGACTTTGTCTAACTCACGCCTCAGCCGTTCGTAGTGGATGTTGCCGCCTGGGCTGATGCGAAACTTGATCATCGGTACCCAATAAAAGTTACGTGGAGGCTGGCCCCAGCGCCGGGCTTCTTGATCGATCGACCGAATCACTTGTGTCACAAATTTGTCGTGAGATGTCTCGATGTCGGCCTTGACCACCGCCTTGCCAATGGTGACGCGATCGGCATCGACATACACGATGACTCCCCGTTCCAGACCAATTCCAGCCCGCGGACTCGATATTCCCCAGCGTCTCGGTTTCGAACTCGTGCGCGAATTCCGTGACCGCGAGTTGCCGAGCGAAAGCGGCGCGAAACTTGGAATCTGTTGTCCCGGGCCTCCAGTCGTTCGATTGCTCGACGATGAACCGTTCGCCGCGTCACTGCTGGGCGTTGATGATGAACCGACCGACGATTCCGCTGAACGCGGCGATGCCGCCGTTCCTGAATTTCCTGACTCGACACCGTTCCGCGCGGCTGGCGTGCTTCGGTTCCCGGATGAGTTTGGTGACGCGGATAAGTGTGATGGAGAATTTGTATCAAAAGGATCATCGCCGCTAAGTTCCGCCGTCGAGTTCTGACGCTTGCCAGCCTGCGATGAATTGCCAGCCTGCGATGAATCGCCGGCCTGTGATGAAATACCAGTCGTCGGTAAGGCGGCCACTGGCTTCAATGGCCGCTCGTTACCTAAGCCATTTCCATTTTTCGCAATTGGATAGCGGCTTGGTCTTGCGGCGCCGATTCCCCGGCTTGAGAATTCGTCACTACCAAAGAATCGCTGGCTGGCAGTCGCTCCACCTCCCACTGGGACGCGTCGTCGCGGCAGCGGCGCGGGAGTGTGGCCGCCCTGCCCTTCCGTCACTGATCCTTCGGACATTCCCGAAGGCAAATTTGCTCCGCGCCTGCCACGGCCGATCGGATCGTCTTCGAATTGGAATTCACCCGTACCGCGTCGAAGTCGTAATTGTTCGGGCGATTGCCGAGAGTTTCCGCGAGCGATCTCGGTCAGCAACAGATTTCGTTGCGATAAGGCCCGGTCGATGGCGGCTTGGCACACCTTGACGGCATCGGGATCGGACTTGGGAAGCGCCAACGGAAAATCTTCTTCGATCAATTCGTAACCGTAGGGGCGACCTAATTTCGCCAACAGCTTTCTCGCAATGTAAAACGACAGGCTGCCATTCGGACGCACCAATAACAAAACGTACGGTTCGGCTTGATCGTTTGGCTGTTGCTGATTCAGGTTCCATTCGTACCAATGTTGTACCAATGCACGCGAACCGGCCAGGACTGGGTTGTACGACTGCGTGAATCCATCCAGGTCCGCGGGAGTCAGCTTGATATCTTCCGGAACGAAGCGGATGGACGTGTTTGTGCATTCGATCAAAATGGGACGCAGATTCGTTCCTGATTTTCCGTCGAAGGGAACGAACGCATACTTGCTGTCAGCCTCGGCGTTTTCGGCGCGTACTTGACGAATTCGTCGCGCGGATTCCTCGATTTTGTTTTTCAACGATGCCGTGACGGCAAAGACGGCCGACGCAGCCCGTTCGCTGTCTTGACGTTTCGCCCCGAGCCGCTTCAACTCGGTCGTGGAATTGTCGATCTGGCTGGCAAGCCTGTTCTTCTTTTCTCGTTCGCGTGCAAGCGATTGTTGCTGGGATTTGTAGAGTTTCGAACGCGCGTCGCGCTGTTGAGCCAACGCGGTTATTCGCGATTTGACTTCTTCGTCGGGATCGGGCGGAGGCGAGCCGACAACTACGGGCTCTGAATCTGGTTCAGGTTCAACGGCGATGGTTGGCTCCGGCGGCTGCGATTCCGATTCATCATCAGCTTTTGGAGTAACGGTTGCATGTGCGGCGTCTTGCTCGGCCCGAACCGCCGCGGCGCGGGCGACGGCCTGGATGCGAATGCGTCGCGTTGTGACGATTAACAGAAAAATCAACGCACCCATAGCGCATACGAGCACCGCCAGAAACGGAAACAACGACACGGAACTCGAATTTGCGGGACGGGGTCTGGACATTGCAGTTCGCAGCAAGTTTCATGGCGTGCGGCAAGTTTCTCCGACAATCAGCTAAGTTTGCAATACCTCAGGAAAGTTATTGCGTCTGAATTCTTGCGAATCCAGCTACCGCGAAAGCTGCCACACAGGTGTCATGCGGCTTTCGAATTCGCTCGCGCGGTCAGCAAGTGGACGGCCGCACTAAGACTGTGCAGGGTTTCTTCGAACTGTTCGGACGTCTGAATCGTTTGCAGGTTGTCGGCCAAACTTTTCTGAAGCCGCGTCAGGTTTTCTTCCTGTCCGACGATTTTGAGCAACGTCTCTCCTTGTGCTCGAAGTTCGCCCGCTTGGCCGTTGATCGCATCACTACTTTGTTTCAACTGCTCCTGCCAACCGGCAACGGCGGCGGATGCCCGGTCAAGAAGTTGTTCGGATGCGGCTTGATAGCCCTGAACCAACGATTCCCGGATCGAACCCAGATGGTTGGAATGATCGGCCAACGTCGTCGCCATGCCCTGCTGCAGCGACGAATCGAATGCGGCCTGCTGTTCCGCGAGCGTTTGCATCCACCGCTTTCGCAGAGACTCCATCGAATCCTGCCACAACTGAGTCTGCCAATTGATCAGCGACTCGGTCCGCTCGATCAGGTGCTCAGCCGCGCGTGTTTCGGCATTCAACAGCGGGTCTTGGCTTTCGCGTGTGGCTGGGAACAGATTGGCCAAATGGTTGATTCCGAACGCCTCGACGTCGGCCAGAGTCCGCTCCTCAGTGCGTTCGACGGCAAACCAAGTGAAAACCAAAACCATCGATAGCGTTAACGCCAGTGCTGTCGTGTCGAACGCAACCGCAAGGCCGCCGGTGACCTCATCAAGAGACGTGTCGAGTTGCTCGGGCGTGACGTTGGCGATGGCGATCGTGATGCCCATGACCGTTCCGAGGAATCCGAGAATCGGGACGGCCCACGAGATTGTTCGCACCAATGCATAACTTTGGTACAGCTTCTCGGCCGCGAGTTGCGCCAAGTACTTCAGGTGTTCTTCCAATCCGTCGTGTGATTGGCGTCCACGAACGAACGTGCAGACATCCCGCACGCGCCGGGCCAATAATGACTGTTGGAAAGAACGCGGCAACGACATCACGGCGGCTTCGACCCGGTCGGCCTGTTCGATGGGATTCGATGTTGGATTGCGAAGCGACTCGTCGTT
>CAUZVF010000661.1:0-4325 GCA_963582955.1 Planctomycetota bacterium | reverse complement strand
CTAACAAATTGTCAACAAAGTTGTTTTCGTTGTTGTTTTCGTGGTGCGACCGACGTGATTTCCAGCCGTGGTCGGTCGCGTGTTTTCAGCCGGCGCCAAGTTTGATAACATGACATCGCGTCTGAGACATGCCTCCCTTTATGGCGGGCGATTTTGTGTTGTCCGTCCAGGGCCGCGAATTGATGTCGTATTTCGTTTGTTGGAATCCCTACCTCTCGAATCTCAAGGTATGAAATGTCATTTCGAGTTCGCTGTTTGCAACGTTCGGACTTGTTGAAGAATCTCTTCGTCGGTTGCATGACTCTGGCTGCATGCTTGCTGGTCGTGTCGGGGCGGTCATTCGCTCAAGAAAATGCGTCTCCCCAAAAGGACCAGAAGAAGAAGTCACCGACGGCGGAAGTGAAAACAGAGACCGAGGTCCAGAATCCTTTCCCGAACCGAAGAAAAGCGGCCAGTCTGGCAGGCGGAATAGCTTGGCTGAACACATCGGGTGAAATCACAATGCGCGATCTGCGGGGAAAGGTCGTCATACTCGATTTCTGGACTTATTGTTGCATCAACTGCATTCACGTTTTACCTGATTTGAAGCATCTCGAGCGGAAGTATGCGAAAGAATTGGTGGTGATCGGTGTTCACTCTCCCAAGTTTGACGAAGAACACAAAACGGAAAGTATTCGTCAGGCCATCATGCGCTACGAGATTGAGCATCCCGTCGTCAACGACGCGAACAAGATACTATCGCGAAATTTCTTCATGCAGTCGTGGCCCACTTTGGTGTTAATCGATCCTGAAGGTTTTTACTGTGGTTCCGTCAGTGGCGAAGGAAATCGCGAATTGCTCGACCGAGTCATTGCCGAAGTTGTTAAGTACCACAAAGCGAAAGGAACGCTCGACGAAACTCCCGTCCGATTTAGACTCGAACGCGAAAAACGCGAGCCGACTGCGTTGAAGTATCCGGGAAAAATCCTCGCCGACGAATCCGGCAACCGGCTGTTTATTTCCGACAGCAATCACAACCGGATCGTGATTACGACGCTTGACGGCCAATTGCTGGACATTATCGGCAACGGAAAATTCGCCGCGAAGGACGGCAGCTACAGCGAGGCGTCGTTCGACCGTCCGCAGGGAATGGAACTCGTCGGAGAAACACTGTACGTCGCCGATACCGAAAACCATCTGCTGCGGAAGATTGATCTGAAGAACAAAACGGTGTCGACACTGGCGGGAACCGGCAAGCAGGCTCGAATTCGCGTGTTCGCCGGCAAGCTGCGGGAAACGGCGCTCAACAGCCCGTGGGCGATCGAGCATGTTGACGGAACGCTGTTCATTGCGATGGCCGGTCCACACCAGATTTGGTCACACGATTTGAAGTCGGATACGATCGGAGTCTTCTCGGGAACGGGACGCGAGGACATCATCGACGGCCCGCACGCGGAAGCCGCGTTAGCGCAGCCGTCCGGCATCATCAGCGACGGCGAATTCCTTTACATCGCCGATAGCGAAGGTTCCTCGATCCGCAAGATCTCGGTGAAACGCGATGGTCGAGTCTCTACGGTCATCGGTACATCGCACCTGCCCGGAGCCCGACTGTTTACTTTTGGCGACCGCGACGGTTTCGGCAACGAAGCTCAGCTTCAGCACCCGTTGGGCGTTGCGTATCACAATGGCATTCTGTACGTGGCCGACAGTTACAACCAAAAAATCAAAACAATCGACCTCAAGACACGCGAAGTCACAACCTGGCTGGGCACGGGCAAGCGAGGTTCAAAACTGGAACCGGCGGAGTTCTCGGAACCCGAGGGCGTGTCCATTGCTGGCGGCAAACTGTACATTGCCGACACGAACAACCATCGCATCTGTGTCGCTGATCTGAAGACCGGCAAGGTGACCAAACTGGATATCGATGGCTTGAAACCTCCAAAGCCGGATTATCCAGTTGCCACCGATCCCGATGCCGATAAGGCACCGATCGAGCTGAAACCGCAGGTTGTCGCGCCCAGTTCCGAGTTGGCCTTTCGCGTCAAGCTGAACCTGCCTGAAAGATTCAAGTTAAACAAGCTCTATCCAGTGCGATTCAAGATTACCGCCGAAGGTAAGCAGCCGTTGATCGCCGCCGAACATCTGGGTAAGCGGCGGAAAGCGACGTCCGATCTGAAAGGATCATCGGCGAGTTTTTCGCTGCCCTTGGCCAAAAAGGCCGGCAAGGCGGTCTTGCAAGTCATCGTCACGTATTCCTATTGCCGCGATGGCGTTGGCGGAGTGTGCAAGTTCAAAACGGAACGCTGGAAGATACCCATCGAACTTTCCGGCGACAGCCAGATGAAGTCAATTTCACTAACATCAAATGCTGATTGATGTTGGGTGAATCCGATTAGATTCCTGTTGCCACCATCGCGGCAACAACCTATCGTGGTTGTAGATCTTCGAGGACGCTATCCGTTTGAGTATAAAGAGCCTCCTTTTTTCTACCCCCGGCTCCCTGCCCCATTTACCCACCATTTTTCTGACTCGCTGATTCGCCTCTCCCACAGTGAGTTCAGTGAATCGAAAGCCTGATTCATGTTCAGTCCTAGCGATTCCAGTGTCGGCACACCGTGCAGCGAGTTGCCGTACCTCGAATTGACGGTCCAAATTCCGACTATTTCCAACGATTGCGACAAATCGGACGACGCACGCACCGAACTGGTCCAAACGCTTTTTGAGGTACTTACGTCCTCCCGTCCCGAAGTGCTCGAGAGCATGAATCTCGAACAAGCGAAACGCATCTTGGTCTCGCTCTACAGGGCGACCGATCAGGTCCGCAACGTCGAACATTGCGGGTTTTAGGCCAACTTCCCCGATGATCTTTCGTTGCGTCAGACGAGTTCCAGCATCGGTTGGTAGCCGTCGAGCAGGTATTGCGGACGTCCGGCCAGATCGGGAAGTTTGATGGAATTTGAATCCAAACCCAGATTGCGGTAGAGGGTTGCCATCACTTCGCCAAAGTGGATCGGCCGGTTCTTTGGCTTCGCTCCCAGACGATCCGTCGAGCCGATGACTTGTCCCGTCGCCATGCCGCCGCCCGCGAGAATTCCGCCGCCGACCTGGGGCCAGTGGTCACGCCCGGCGTTCTTATTGATGCGCGGAGTCCGTCCGAATTCCCCCCAAGCTACGACCGACACATCTTGATCCAGACCACGTTCGTGAAGGTCTTCGACGAGTGTCGCCAAGCCGTGATCAAACCACGGCAGATGAGTGTCACGCAGGCCGCGGAAGTTGTTGCTGTGGAAATCCCAGCGGCCGTAATTTAGCGTGACAACGCGTGCGCCGGCTTCGACCAATCGTCGTGCCAGTAGGAAATGTTCCAGGTTTCGGGGCGCCCCGTCACCGTAATTCTTCGGATCGCCCTTGCCGTATCGCTCACGGATCGCGGGATCTTCCTTCGACAAATCCAGCGCATCAGCCAGCCGGCTGGATGTCAAAATGTTGAGTGCCTGTTGAGTCAACGAGTCGAGGCCGTCGAACGTTCCATTGGCATCGGCTTTGTTGCGGATCGAATCCAATCCGGCAAGCAGTTTCTTGCGGTTGCCAAGTCGAGTCACATCGATGCCGTTGAGCACCATATCCTTCCGGGCCGGACCGGAAGGGCGGAACGCCGAATGTCCAACTCCAAGATAACCGGGCAAACCAGGTGAGCCGTACGGCGGATGCCCGGCGTCTGGAGCCAACCCGATAAACGGCGGAACCGATTTGTTCGCCGGCCCCGACACTCGCGAAACCGCCGAACCGAGCGACGGCCATCCGCCAGGCGGCTGATTGGCGGTCGTGCGGCCGGTGTAGCAAATGAACGAATCGTGGGCTCCGCTGGGAGATCCCACAACCGAGCGCAACGGCACGAACTTATTCATGTTGGCCGCCACTCGTGGCATGTGTTCACAGATCTCGATACCCGGCACATTGGTCTTGATCGGTCGGAACTCGCCGCGAATCTCGCTGGGAGATTCCATCTTCAGGTCGTACATGTCTTGATGTGACGGAGCCCCCGCCATGTAAATCATGATGACGGCTTTTCGAGAAGACTTGATGCCGGCGTGAGCCTCGGCGCGAAGCAAATCCGGCAGCGTCAGTCCGCCCATCCCGAGTGCTCCGATCTTGAGCACTTCTCGACGAGAGATTCCGTCACACAATCGGGAGTCGCGACCGGTGATTGACAGCATGTGGCGCTTTCTTTGGCAGGGTTATTCTGACTCTCTGAGCCGAGTATAAACCGCTCGCGGTTGAAAATGCAGATTTTCTCGTTTAACGGCGAGCCGCAGGCGGTGGCTTTTCCCGGCAAAACCGTCGCC
>CAUZVF010000660.1:0-4327 GCA_963582955.1 Planctomycetota bacterium | reverse complement strand
TCATTGCCAGCGTCACTCTTGCGGGAGCCTTGATGGGAGGGATCCTGGCCGTCATTTTGGAATCGTACGGCCGCAAGCATGCTCGCGTCAGGTTTTGGTCTCGCGCTGGGGCCGGAGTGGTTGTGCTGTTGTTGCTGGCTGTGCTCTTGCCAAGACTGGCGAGCCTGTGGCAGCAGCAACGGTTTGTGGAATTGGTTGAGGCATCAGGTGGTGCCGTTCGATACGACCATAGGTTTGCACTTAGGTCAGCGATTTACCGAGACCAGGACGAAGGTCGGCTGGACTGGCTGCGCAGTCTCTTGGGGAAAAAGTATGTGGTGTCCATGTCGCTTGCGCGGGTCGCTCCTGACAACGTGAGGAAACTTCGGAAGTTTCGCAAGCTTGAGGAAGTGATGTTGCGGCGCGAACATCTGACCGATGAGGTCGTAGCAATCCTACATGCTCTTCCAAATTTGACAGGGCTACGTCTTCAGGGAGACGACGTCACCGACGATACGCTTGCAAGGATTCGGTCGTTGAGCCAGTTGGAATTCCTTGACTTGGATAGTACTTCAGTGACCGATAACGGGCTGAAACAATTGGATGGGCTCAAACAACTGCAAATGTTGGGTGTTCGCCGTACTTCGGTGACGCAAGCAGGCTTGACGAGTTTCTTGGTTGCGCATCCCCGCTGCCGGATCGCAAAATAGCGAGTGATTCTCAGTGTTTCGACATTGAACATTGGAACCACGAAGCAAGAACGCGAACATGAGTGTGAAGAAGTGCTGGATATAGGCGAATGTTTACAGCCGTGGCTGTGCCGCTGGCATTGCGATTGCCGACTCATCACAATCTGCGTGACCAGTCCGCATCCTCATTAACGGTGTCATCCAATGGACGCTGATCTCTGTTTTCTTCCCGCAACCGAAATCCGTCGTCGGATTCTTTCGAAAGAGCTATCGGCACGCGAAGTCTTGCAAGTGCATCTCGATCAGATCGAACGCGTGAATCCGAAAGTCAACGCGATCGTCACACTTCTGCCCGAACAGGCGATGGAACAAGCGGCAGCGGCCGACGAAAAGTTCGCTCGCGGTGAAGAGGTCGGCCCATTGCACGGTTTGCCGATCGCGCACAAGGACCTCGTCAATACAAAGGGAATCCGCACGACTTACGGTTCGCCGATCTTCAAGGACTTCGTTCCCGAAACAGACGATCTGATCATCGAACGCCTGAAAAACGCCGGTGCGATCACAATCGGCAAGACAAACACTCCGGAATTCGGTGCTGGTTCACAGACGTTTAACAGAGTCTTTGGCGAGACGGTCAATCCGTACGACACGGCAAAAACGTGCGGAGGCAGCAGCGGCGGCGCGGCGGTCGCGTTGGCGTGTGGAATGATCCCAATCGCCGACGGCAGTGATACTGGCGGCTCGTTGCGCAATCCGGCTAACTTTTGCAACATCGTCGGATTCCGCACATCACCGGGCCGAGTGCCTGTCTGGCCCAACCAAACTGCCTGGTTTCCGATTTCCGTCCAAGGTCCGATGGCGCGAACGGTTCAAGACGTCGCGCTGATGCTGACGGCCATCGCCGGCCCTGATTCTCGGTCGCCAATCTCGATTGTGGAACCGGCCGGCCGATTTGCCGAGTCTCTCGATCGTGACTTCAGCGGAGTTCGAATCGCGTGGAGCCGTGATTTCGGCGAATTGCCCGTCGATCCGGCAACGACTTCCACAATTGACGCCCAACGGTCGGCGTTCGAATCGATTGGATGCCAGCTCGTCGACGACCAACCCGATTTCCGCGACGCCGACGAAATCTTCAAAGCATGGCGTGCATGGCGGTTTGAATTGAAATTCCACGAGCTATTGGAAACCGATCGCGATCAAATCAAGGACACTATCATCTGGAATGCTGAAGAGGGACAAAAGCTGACGGGGCCACAACTGTCGCGTCTGGAAATGAAACGAACGGAACTCTACCACCGTCTGCGCATCTTTCTGGAAGAGTTCGAATTCCTGATATTGCCAGTCAGCCAGGTCCCGCCGTTCGATATCAAGCAGCCGTACGTCACCGAAATCAATGGCCAGAAGATGGAAACGTACATCGACTGGATGAAGTCGTGCTATTACATCACCGTTACGGGACTGCCGGCGATTTCCGTCCCCTGCGGATTTACCGAACACGGCTTGCCGGTGGGAGTACAAATTGTCGGCCGCCATCAAGATGACTTTGGCGTTTTGCAATTGGCACACACTTTCGAACAAGCGACGGGATTTTGGAAACAACGGCCGAACATCGCCGAGTGAATTGGATGGGAATGTTCAAGAATCACCTCAAAGAAAAACTGGCGGCCGGCCAAACGACGCTCGGCCTGTGGATTACCTTGGAATCTCCGACGATCACCGAGATCGCCACGATGCTGGAATTGGATTGGGTCGTCATCGACGCCGAACACGGGCACTTGGATTTCAAAGAGGTCATCGACCACTTGCGAGTCACGCGCAACACGACGACAACCGCGCTGGTCCGTATCCAGGAGATCGAACAGGGACTGATCAAACGGATTCTCGACATCGGCGCCCAGGGCATTATTGTTCCCCAAATCACGTCGGCCGAAGAAGTCGAACAAGCCGTGCGATTCGCCAAGTATCCGCCGTGGGGAATTCGCGGCGTCGGCGGCGAACGCGCGACCGCTTGGGGCAGTGAATTGAAAGAGGCGACCAGCACCGCCAACGAGCAAACGATGGTGATCCCCATGATGGAAACCGTCGCGGCCGGAGACTCGATCAACGCGATCCTCGATGTGCGCGGCGTCGATGCGCTATTTTTCGGCCCGGCCGACTATTCCGCATCCGCCGGCCATCTGGGCGACTGGGAAGGCCCCGGAGTCGCCGGCCGTCTGCTGGAAATCAAAGACCAAATCCGTTCCCGCGGAATCCCATGCGGCATCATGGGCACCGATCTTACAAACGCCCAAAGCCGAGGCAAACAAGGATTCCAAATGGTCGGCATCGCGTCCGATACGGGACTCATCATTCGGTCGATCAAACAGGCGCGGCAGGCCTTCGCTGAAGATCAGTAAGTTCGCGACGATAAAAATCCGGGCAAATGCCTAGATCTCAGAGAGGTTCGCTCCCAACAGCCCAACGCGGATTCCATTCTCTTTCAGAATCGCCGTCGCTTTGCCGTTGACAAGCAGTAGCACGATGAGCCCCACGCAAGGGACCAACGTCAGGATTCCAAGCACGATGCCAGCGCCTGTGCCATACACCTTGATCGCTAGCAGGAATACAAAGACGGTACTCGTGATACCCAATGCGCTCGCCCCCAGTACCAGGATCAAACGAAGCTCTGGCGGCAATGCAAATTGACAAGCCACGAGCGCGAAGTACGCAAGGATGCAGACGAGAATTCCTTTCTGGTACTTCGCGACGCTTGCCAGATCTTCTCGTCGGCCGCTTAGCACTCCGCGGACACTGGCCCCTGCGGGCGGTGGTTCGTATGGGTTGTCAGTCATGATTGATTCTTATCTCCGTTTCGGATGGCTGAAGAAAGCGGCTGTATTTGGGCCGGGCTATCTTGTCTTGTCCGACCGGATCGTCCAAAAGGGCACGAACTGGCAACTTGAGCCGGACAATTCGGAATGGCCGTGCCGTACATTGATCCCAGCGTGGCTGGTTCACCACAACCAAAGCGGCCGGAGGGTCGTTCGCAAAAACATGGGCGAAAATGGCGCTTAAATTTCCTGGTAAGGCTCTAATTATTTAATCCCGACAAGAACATTGCATGGATCTGAATTATTGTACCGGCCCCCAGATTGTTTTCATGAGGGCGAACATCGCGGGATCGTGTTCTTTCAATTCGGCGCGGACGAAGGGATAAAAGTCGTTGACTCCAAAATACGCTTCAGTGGATTCAGCGAAGTATTCTTTGTGATTGCTCAGGCCGTAATGCCGGACTTTGGCGCCGGTGTAGAGTAGAACTTTGTCATAGATTCCTTTCTTCTTCGCGTCGTTGTACGTCTTGATGATTTTCGGTTGATCGAAGCTCAATACTTGATCGTGATACGAGTGAGCCAATTCGTGCAGTACGACGTACGGATGCTTGGCCCACATGTGGCGGGCGAAAAGTTGCTTGGCGCGTGGAATATGCACATGCTTCGCCAAGCGTGGATCGTGCCCGTGGGCCGTCAACCAGCCCCGGGAGGGATGGTACTGCATGTTGCCGAGTTTTGAGTTGTGCAGTTCGAGCCAAATCCGCAGCTTCCGCAATTCCGCCAACCGGTCTTTGGGAACGATGTATTTCACACGTTGCAAGTGATTTGCCAGCGCTTCGAACGCTTTGT
>CAUZVF010000659.1:0-4343 GCA_963582955.1 Planctomycetota bacterium | reverse complement strand
TCCACATTGCGATGACTCACATCATGCTCCGCCGTCTGACCCGAACTTCAAAACCCCAGCACCCAAACGAACATCTCCTCGCCCATGCTGTGTGACTTACCAGATGCCCTCTTACGAGCGAATCGTCTAGTTTCTACCGATTTCTTATCTTGTACGGCGGTGTTATGAGATTCAAATCAATGGACTGCGAGCGCGCAAGGGAGAACTTGTTTGGAACTCTCCATTTCACAAGACTCGTCAATCGAAGGACGGCAACGTACACGCGTAGCATTTTGCCGTCCATGCAAGGCGTCCGGCGCAGCCCCGGGCGAAATCGCTCTTGCACAATGAAAGCCTTAGGACCACCCACAAAGCTTGTCAGTCAGCACTCACAGCAGAGCTTTGTTGGACAGCGGCACTTAGGACGCAACCGCGCAATTACTAACCTGAAGCACAAACGCCATTCGGTTTTTGCACTCGGTCGCCGTGTGATACACAAGTTTTGAAGTTGCGCAATTCATAGTCCCGGAGGGACGACAGCGAATAGCCTGGGGCGTAAGCCCCAGGAAAACCAGAGCAAAACGAGGTCTTAGCCCCGGAGGGGCGACAGCACATGCGTGCAAAGTTTGCTGCCGGCCCTCCGGGGCTCACGGAACAAATTGTCCCAAGAAACCTGGGGCTCATGCCCCAGGCTATTCGCTGTCGCTGCTCTGCGGCTTGTAGCCGAAATCAACGCGACGCGTCGCCGCTGTCGGCATTCGAGGCTGCTTGCCAATCGCCTTTGGCCTTCGAGCGTTCCGATTCGCGGATCGCCTGGATCAACCGTTCGATGTCGGCGCGTGTCGCTGGTTGCTCGTCCCGCGGTTTTCGCTCGACACGCGGCTGTGACGGAATGGGCGGTTCGAATTCGGCCTGTTGGAATTCCTGTTTGGCTCTGGAAGATTCCGGGCCATCGGCCGCATGTGAAGCCGGTTGCAGATTTGAGGTGACTTGAGATTTGCCGCCGTCCGGCGTGATTGTTCCGAACGGTAATTCGGACTTTCGGCGCTGATCGTCGATTTCGGCGTCCCGAATGATCGACTGCCGGTTGCGCGGCGGACTTAGTTTGCCAATTCGCGACATCCAACGGCGTGTCCGCTGCAGAAGACTTGTTTTGGGTTCACTTTCAGCCGGCACGGGTTGCTGTTGCGATTGTTCTGTCGTGGTACCAGGAGGCACGGCCTCTTCCTCGTCATCTTCCAAACCGCGGAACCATTGCTGTGGGACGGCCGGCGGGTAGGGCTGTTCGCCTTCCGGAATTCCCATTGCCTCGAACAGCGGCAAATCGACCCACAAGTTATTTTCGTTGATCTGCATAATGCCGAGTTCGCGATACAGCCGCATGCGGGTCGCGTGATAGTTCAACCAGACGCTCATCAAGTTGTTCTGAGTGTTCCGCAAATCGGACAGCGCGAACAGCAGGTTTTGTGCGGCTGTCGGACCGAACGACTCGGGGAGTTGCCCCGGCTGAGCTGGCGGAACGGGCCGGTTCAATGCCTCGCGCGTCTGATCGACACGGCGGATCGCGATGGCAACGGCCCGACGTTGTATCTCGAGATTGACGCGCAGTTGCTCGATGTCACGCAGAATCTGCCGCACGTTTTGCCGCACCTGATCCTCGAATTGGATCAACTGCCGCCGGCTTTGCTGGTACTCGATCAATTGTTGCCGGAAGTTGTTCCGCTCGATCAATCGGGTGAACGGCGGATCCAATTCGATCGAGCCCCTCAACGATCCTGTTTCGTCGCGGAATTTTGTCGCGTTGTCGTTGCCGATTGTCTGCAAGTCTCCGTCGAGCCGAATGGTCAAGTTCGATTGCAGCGCGTTGGCGTTGAACTGGATCAATCTCCACGTGTCGACCAGCGCCGCTCGGTTGTTCATCCAGTCGAGCCGATTGGCGCGTGCGGTTTCCAATGCGGTTTCTTCGGCGAGTTCGATTGGTTCGATGGAAATCATCTCGAGCCGCGCCCGCGCCTGAACCAGAGATAACTCACCGACAATATTTGACAGCCCGGTCAGCAACTCGACAACTCCGTCGGCGGTCGCTTCGCGCGTGTCATCCTGCAGGCCTTCTTGGAGTTTCTTCAAGTCATCGCCCGTCTCTGTGAATCGAGTTTGCAAGAGAGCAATGTCTTCGTCCATCCGTTTCCGCGTGGCGTCGAGCAGCTTTCGTTCGGCAGGCGTCAGCCTTTCCAACCGCTGCGGCAGCAATTCATCGAGCTGCTTCAAATCGTTTGGGATTTGCTCGAACTGCCCGGCGACTGTTTCTCGCAACTCGGCGGCACGTTGGAAGGCCGCGGCGAATTGTTCGTTTGTCGGTTGTTCCGGCAGGTTGCCGAATTCGTCGATGTAGGACGAGATGCCGCTCTGCACGCCGTGCATGTCGGGATCAATGAATTGAAACGGTTGGATCAACGTGTCGTTCAGTTCGACCGGCAGGTTCGGCGGCAAACCAAGCGTGGATCGCTTAAACGTGTCGAGTGACGTCTGCAGCGAGTTTCGCGCTTGCAACAGGTTGGCCCGTTCGGTCTCGATGTTCTGCCGGAACTGATCGACTTGCGCGATGTCGATCAATCCGGCATCGAGGTTGGCTTCGAGCAGCGCCAGCGTCCTTAATTGAGCGCTTAGGCTTTCTTCGGTATTGCGAATCTGCTGGAGCTGTTGCAACAGCCCGATAAAACCGCCAACTGTTCCCGCTCCGCCACCGGCAAAGCCAGCTCCTGCTCCGCCACCACCAGCGCCACCGCCGCCGAATCGGTTTCCAAACGTGGCAGCTCCGACGCCGCCGAATCCGCCGGCACCTGTCCCCGTGAAGCCTGTCAGTCCCGTGCCACCGAAAAATCCGCCGCGACGCTGAGGCCCGGACACTCCCAGATCACCGATCGCGACCTGCGTATAGAATCCTTGCCGGTAGCGTTGAAACGCCCGCAAGTTGGCCAGCAGCCCGCGTTCGGTGATCGTCAATTGTTCCAGAGCAACCGCACGTCCGCCAGCTCGCAACAAGGGTTGTACAAAACTGAAATTGATCACCGAGCTGGCGGTGTTGCTGTTGGGTCCGAAAAACTCCCACGTAAACGCGTTCGCAAAATCGACCAGCAATGTTCCCGCGGTCGCGAACCGCCGCGTGATCAATGCATCATTGTCCGACCGCAACAGATTGCTCTCACCGCCAGTCCGCTCGGATCCGAGATGCCGAAAACTCGTGGCCGTGCCGCCGAAGAACTGAACGTCGAATCGAAATCGTTCGGTGCTGACATCCAATGCCGAGAGGTACAACGTTTCGAGTTGCTGCTGATAGCTGGGAGCATTCACGCGCGCGAGTTGAATGGAATTCTCCAGCGACAGACGAATCTTGCCGTCGTCAGTCAGCATGGCGGACTCGGCGAGATAGTCGTGCCAGTAAGGATTCTCGAGTTCCTGGATATCGCCGTGATCGTGCCATCCATCGAAACCCTGCATGCCATCGACACAGTGCATCAACTGATGCGAAACGGGATCGTCAGGCGGCATCGGCGGATAATCGGGATCGTAGACATCAGCGAACCGGCTGCGCGGATCCATCTCGATCGTGAAACCGGGCAACGCCCACCGAGGGTCGTTCGACTTCTCATTAACCAAGCATGCTGCTTCTTGATCAGCCTGCTCACGGTAGTGCTGGCGAGTACAACCAGTCAGAAGAGCCGAGCCGACGAGCGCAACAGCCCCGAGACAAATCACGGCCTGCAGGCGCGCGGTTAGCAACATCCCTGTTCCCCCCGAAACAACTGAAAAGCTCGAATGCCTGCGGCGCGCTACAGCGTCGGCGATCCGATGTCTATCGGACTGTACTCGTTCCTTCGGTTCGCCGATTGTGCCGACTTTAGCGATTAGTCCACAATTACTGCATTGGGGTCAGGCTTACAGAGTTCAATTCTCGCCGCCGCCAATTTGGCAAACCACGTCATTTCGAAAGAACTCTACGAAAGCACTCGCACGCTCTTACAGAGCGAAAATTGAATTCTGTAAGCCTGACCTTATTTGGCGGGCGTCGACATCACAACAAATTCGGATGCTGATCTGCTCGGCGAATCCGACGAAGAGCAACTGACTCATGGATGGCCAAGACGTGCCGTCCATTGTGCGCTGTCGTACCTCGATAGAAATGCCCACTATATTGCGCTTGCGGCATGGATGGGATGCCCCTAGACTGGTCCATTCAACTTGCATTGGCACTCGTGTTGGCCATCGCGCGGGTCGACAAAAGACACTCAGCAAGAAACACTAAACGACTATTCGCTTTTGCGTTGAGGAATCCGATGAAAGAGGGCATTCACCCAGATTATATG
>CAUZVF010000658.1:0-4352 GCA_963582955.1 Planctomycetota bacterium | reverse complement strand
TTGTAATTCACCGGTGAAACCGATGGGATCGAAACCATTCTGACAATTTCAGTTTTTTACGTTTGACACTCCGTCCGGCCAAGCTAATATCGGCTTTATTGAGTGAGTTGATTTCGCCGGTTGCCGGAACCTGAGACCCGACAATCGGCCGTCATTTTTGTCGCGTTGTTCCCAGCCCGGCAGCCCCGACATTCGGCAACGGAGTGCCTGTCCGTTTGCTTTAGGGGTCCGTGTTCGAGTCATCAAGCAAGCGGAATGGGTGTGCGCGTAGAGGGGGTGCATGATGCAGCCCGTGGCTGTCGAACCGACACAGGCCGGATTGCCTGTCGACGATGCCGTGTGGGAAGTGTTGAAATCCCATGTTGGCGATCGCAATTTCCATCACTGGTTTCATCACAAGACAAGTCTGTCGATCAGCAACGACGAGCTGACCATCGGTGTCAGCAGCCCATTCTTGCTGAATTGGATGCAAAAGCAGTTTCGCGATGCCGTTCAACGCGTGGCCGAATCGATCCTTGGACCATCGGCACGGACGCGGTTCGTTGTTGACGCGAGTGTCTCGGATCAGGTGAAACCACGGAACCGACAACCGGCCGACGCCAAGCGCAAGCTGTCAACGAAAGCGGCCAACAATTCGGCACCGCGCAAGCGGAATGGTGGCAACAATCGTGAACGCCGATTCGCAAGTTTGACCGATTTCGAGAATGGTCCTTGTAACGAGATGGCTCTGATTGCCTCGCGTCAGGTGTGCGAAGCTCCCGGTTCGCGGTTCAATCCATTATTCATTCACGGCGGCGTGGGCACGGGAAAGACGCATCTGCTGGAAGGGACGTACCGCGAGATTCGCCGGCAATACCCCGAATTGCAGGTGATGTTTCTAACGTCCGAGGCATTTACAAACTATTTCACGGCAGCACTCCGCGGACATACCTTGCCGAGTTTTCGTCAAAAGTTTCGTAATGTCGACGTGTTGCTCGTCGACGACATTGATTTCCTGAACGGCAAGCGCGTGATTCAAGAAGAGTTCTTGCACACGTTTAAACAATTGGAAAGCCACGGCCGCCAGATCGTTGTCACGGCCGATCGTCATCCACGTCTGATTTCGAAAGTCAGCGATGAATTGGTCACGCGATTCCTGTCGGGTTTGGTCTGCCGGTTGGAGTCTCCCGATTTAGAGACACGGCAGCGAATTGTGCATCGTAAAGCGGCGCGGCTGGATGCAGACATCACCGACGACGCGTTGTCGTTTGTCGCCCGCCGATTCAAGAACAACGTGCGAGAATTGGAAGGCGCGATCAATTGCCTGTACACCTATTTCGTCATGACACGAAAACGAGTGGGCGTGGCGGCGGCCCGCAAGGTTCTGGCTGATCTCGAGCGAGATTGCGTACGTGTTGTCCGGTTGGCCGACATCGAGCAGGCCGTCTGCCAAGTGTTTGGCGTGGAACCGAAACAACTAAAATCAGCACGGCGAACTCGCACAATCAGCCAGCCGCGGATGCTGGCGATGTTCTTGGCCCGCAAGCACACTCAGTCGGCCTACAACGAAATCGGGCAGTATTTCGGCGGTCGCAATCACAGCACGGTCGTGTCGGCCGAGAAGAAGGTTGTCGGCTGGCTCAGCGACGACAATCCGATCAGGATCGCGAGCGAGATGTGGACGACGAACGAGATTGTCGAAGCGATCGAACAACAACTACTTGCGGGATAAGTGATGAATCCCACAGCTTACGGTTATCGGCCAGCCGTACCAGAACTTTGTTACTGGTTCTGGTTCTGCGCGGCCCGGACAGTTTGCCGCAACTGAATCAATTCGTAATTATCCTTACGAATCGAGTCCTCGAACTGGGCGATCGAGTCGGCTCCTGTCGCCTGAGACGCCCCGTCTTCACTCCCTGGTGCACGGTATTGGAGCAGGCCGCCATGGAAGAACAGATGCCACAGTTTGGAGCCACCGAGCACGCAGCCGAATTGGCCCGATTGCGAGCCCGGCAGCACTACGAGGCAACGTCTGGCACGCCGATTCGGCCAATTCTGCCGCCAAGTTCGACCTCTTATGCGGGAATGCCTCAGTTTCCGGGGACGCCTGCCTATCAAGGCACTCGAAGCAGCACCTATCACTCACCGGCGAGAAATCTGCCGACTTCGCGCCCCACTTACTTTCCACAGAAAACCGATTCTCCGCGGTCGATTTCAGCACCGCAACAATTCCCAAGTTCCGCGGCACGGGCCAGTTCTTCGACGAACTTGCCGTCGCTCGACCAAATTCGCCGCAGGCTGGAAGAGCAGTTACAACAAGTCAAACAACTTCAAGAATCAAATCGATAAAGATTCCGTTGGACAAGAAAGAGCAAGGACGCTCGCAAGATTCTTCCGACGGAATCCATGCTCGCAACGGTCAAATCTTGAGGATCACACGGAAGTGATGGCGCGGCAAAACCGCAATGCGTGACCGGAATGAGAAATAGTCGAGGAGCGGGCGAATGGAATCGTCCGCTCCGCGTTTTTATTGCGAATCCCGTTCTTGTTGGCTGCCACGTTCGGACGATGGCTTCGCAACGAACAAGAGTATTTGCAGTGTCAGAAACAGCACCAACGGGATCACCCAGACAACTCGCGCAATTCTCATCAGCAGGCTGACGGTCTGACCGCGAAGTTCGAAGATGATCGTCCGGCGTTCGACATTTGGCGATCGAGATTGTTGAAGCCGCGCGATGACGGCGTCACGTCGCTGATTGTCAAGTTCCCGGTCATCTCCCTTGGCAATCAGCACTGAATGCGGAACTTGGCTCAGACGTTTCGAAATTGATGCAAGATGATCGCGTCCTGAAGACGTCAGTTTGGCCGAACCGGGCTTGAAATCGCCGTCATCAATCACGAATCCGACTGATTCGGAATTCACTTGCACGGGATCCCGATTGTCGAGCAGCGCGCCGGCGGCCAACAGTCCCAGCAGGCTGAACAACGTCAAGACGAGCAGACCACAGCCAGCCACGGTCATTTGCGACTTGAAAACCGATCGCTCTGAAGTTGTCTCGAAATGCAGGTCGATTGTACGTCGCCTGGCAATCGATCGATGAGTCGCCTCGACAATCTCGAAATCGCGTGTCAGATCAGTCCAATTCGGGCGGACGGAATCACCTTGGATGGCACGCTCTAAGTGCGTGATCAATGCAACACTCTTGGTTGGATCGACGTCGTCAATATCTGTTTCATCATTCTCACCACCGAATGCCAACTGTAACCGGCCGTCTTGACCATCGTCGGCGGTGAGCGTGGCCGATCCAATTTCTCCTTGAATGGTCAGCTTCCACGTGGGATCGCCTGTTGTCGGTTTCATTGACCAAGACGATTCGGGAACACCCTCGGCCGATAACGTGACGTTTGCCATCACGAGGCCGCTGTCGCCCGCCTTCGAATGATTGGCGGTCACTTGGTTGTATTCACCTCCCAAATTCCGCAACAATTCAACATCGCGCAGCAACCGTTCATCGACTTGTTCGGGCGACAGCAAAGCCCGGTCGCTTGACCCGTCGGCCGGTGCCAACGCGGCTTCAACTTGTAAGTGCAAGATCCGTCCCAGCGCGTTGCGGTCAAGGAAACTCTTTAATGCCGCGACTTGCGGATCAAAGCGATCGAAGAATATTGGAATCAGGCTCGCAGTCGATTCGTCGCGGCTGAGTGTCAATTCATAGATTGCTTCAAGGCCTTGCGCTGCCCGTGGCAGAAACAAGATTGGGCGGCCATTGCTGACGAATTGCCTTGATGCGGCGATCGTTGCCTTGTCGCTGCCGCAAACGATGACAGCGTCGATCGACTCGATTGGCAACAGGTCCTCCCATCGTTCGACCACGACAACAGGGGGCGTGCGTGGCAGTCGTTCCGCGAGTTGTGGATCGACAACCACGGCGTGCGTGAGTTGGTGCGCGGGGGCGTCGGTGATCTGCTGAATCAGAGGCAGAATTGCCGGATCATCTCCGATCAGCGCGAAATTCATGATCGTTCAGAGTCCAAGAACCGCGCGAACGTTGTCCGTATCAACAGGTCGAATCAGGCCACGTTCCGTGATAATCGCTGCGATGTATTCGGCCGGAGTCACATCGAATGCGGGGTTGTAGGTTTCGATCGCGTCCGGTGCGGTTTGCCTGCCGAATCCATGAGTGATTTCCGCGGCGTCGCGTTCTTCGATCGGAATCTCGTCTCCGGTTGAAATCGACATGTCGAACGTGCTTGACGGAGCCGCCACGTAGAACGGAATGTTGTGAGCCCGAGCGAGCAGCGCGACGGAATACGTTCCAATCTTGTTGGCCGCATCGCCGTTGGCGGCAATCCGGTCGGCACCTGTGACGACC
>CAUZVF010000657.1:0-4355 GCA_963582955.1 Planctomycetota bacterium | reverse complement strand
TTTTGATCGCGACGATCCTCGTGATTGGAATGATTGTCGGTCTCAGCGAAATCCAGCACGCCGTCGTGCAAGAGCTGGGTGACGTCGCCGACGCGATTGGCGTTTTGAACCAGAGCTTTGGCTATACCGGTTTCTCGGCAAGCAAGAGCGGATTCAAAGGCCAAATCAAGTCCTTCACTGAAGGTTCTGAATTCGAAGACAAGCAAGACGATTGCGACGACAATCAGTGCGATCTCTCTTGCGATTCGCCAAACCCAGAATCTGACAAGAACAATTAATAGTTTCAGATTCGCGTTGCAGAATCGAGAGATTCACAAACGAAACATTCGAAGGAGCTTCAGCTCTTTCGAATGTTTTTTTTCGCGCATTACGTATTAGAGTTCTTCACTGAGGCATCCGCGCCATTTGCACGCATATTTGCACCTTGACTCGCCGAGTCGAGCAGGCGGATTCCGTTACGACCGTTTTCGACAAACGCTGATGTGGTTGCCGCTGAATGTTGGCCAACGCATCTCTGTTGGATCACAGTAGATTTCACCCATATTTGACGAAAATCTTTCGGCGGACGGTTTTCCCGGATTCTTGATGTCGGTTCCAGCAGGGGTTTCTTGATAACCCTTTTAGACTGCCGTCGTTCTGGTGGTCACTCTAAGCCGGATTCGCGGAGGGGCGGGTCCGGCTTTTCTTTTCTTGTGGGCCTGTCGGCCACTACGATAGGCCACAATGGATCCAACATTTGCTGAACCACGAGCCGCCTACATTCATGTGCCTTTCTGCGCCCATCGATGCGGCTATTGTGATTTTACGCTGGTTGCGCGTAAGGACCATCTGGTTGACGATTACTTACGGGCACTCGAACGAGAATTGAAAACGCTGCGGACGTGCCGCAACGTCGACACGCTCTTTTTCGGCGGAGGCACGCCGACTTATTTGTCAGTCTCGGATCTTCAGAGGCTGATCACTCTTGTTTTCACTTGGTTGGATTTGGCGGACGAGTACGAATTCAGCGTCGAAGCAAACCCCGCCGGTTTGACCGATGAGAAGATCCAAGTCTTGTCCGACGCGGGTGTCAATCGCATCAGCTTGGGTGTCCAGTCGTTTGATGCACCCATGCTGGAATTGCTGGAACGCGATCACGGGCGAGCGGATGTGGTCGACACTTTTAACCGCTTGAAACAGTCGTTTTCCAATATCTCGGTCGACCTGATCTTCGGAGTTCCCGGCCAAACGCTCGAACTGTGGCGGCAAACACTTCGCCATGCCGTGCAGCTTGAACCGCAACACATCTCAACGTACGGACTGACATATGAAAAGGGAACGGCATTTTGGTCGCGACGAGAATCCGGCCGATTGGTTGCCGCCAGTGATCAATTGGAACGCGCGATGTACGCGGCGTCGATGGATGAATTGAAACAGGCGGGTTTCGAACAGTATGAAATCTCGAATTTCGCTCGGCCTCGATTCCGTTGCCAACACAACGAGGTTTATTGGAAGGGGCTGCCATACTTTGCGTTCGGTCCCGGAGCCGCACGCTACACCAATGGCCGGCGTGAAACCAATCACCGCAGTGTCACAACTTGGATACGGCGGGTGCTTGCCGGTCAGTCGGGTGTCGGCGAGTCGGAAGAGCTTTCAGCAGAAGAACGGGCACGCGAACTGATCGTACTCGGACTTCGCCGCGTCGAGGGAGTTGCAAAGGATGAATTCGCAGCTCGATCCGATTGGACTCTGGATTCACTTGTTGGCGACGTCATTCGCAAGAACACCAACGCGGGTCTGATGGAAGACACCGGCAGCCACGTCCGGCTGACACGCGAAGGCCGTTTCTTCGCGGACACCGTCGTCGTGGATTTTCTGTAGTGCGTTTTGGTCCCAAAATAACTTCCGCATTTAAGCGTATTTTGTGCGAGGAGAACTGAGCGGCAAGGCGCTCGCCCAATGCCACTCACTTTACCGACGGTATCGTTTCGTCAAGTTAAAGGACGAGTCGGACAGTTATCCGTTTTGGCCAGGAACCTCACGGTTCCCGCTAGCCAAGAGCTAATGAAGCTCAAAATACCAGGCTAGCCCGGATTATTCAGGCGAGCGGTAGGCGTTAGCCTTCCGACAACGATGCTCAGGGTTTGCCGGCAAGCTGACGCATGCCGCTCGCCAACACTGTGTATTTCGAGACTTTGGCGGAACCATTGTGCTCACAATTACTTCCGTCGAATTACCGAATGTTCATGAATAATCCAGGCTAGCGGGAACCGTTAGGTTCCTGGCCGCCATCAACGGTTTCCCGAATGTTGCATCTAAAGTGCGTGCCATTGGGCGAGCGCCTTGCGGCTCAATTTGAATGTGGAAGTTATTGGGGGACAATTCCTAAGTACAGGTCGCGGCCTTTGGCGAGTGACGCGATTTTGCGATCCGCAACCGATCGCTTCAGCATCCAGAATCCACAATCGGGATGCACAAATCTGATTCGTTCCGGGCCAAGCACAGCAGCGGCTTTTTCGATGCGGGCAGCGATTTCTTCGGGCGTCTCGACATGATTGACTTTGATGTCAACGACACCGAGGCCAAGTTTGATCCGTGGATCGATATCCTTGAGCGCGGCTAAATCGTCGTCGGGGCGGTGTGCAAGTTCCAAAACAAGGTGGTCGGTGCGGAGATCATTGAGGAAGCCGATCAATTCCCGCCATGTTCCATCCTGAATGACTTGTCCGCCGTAGTTGCCAAAACAAAAATGCACTCCTTTTTCCGTTCCCGGAGAAACACGATCCAAGACACGATTGATGGCTTCGGCGGCGATCGGTGCGTCCTGTGGATTGCCGGGAATGTTGGCTTCGTCTACTTGCACGCAGTCGCACGGCAGCCCGGCAACCTGCGCGCCAATCACATCAGCGACAGCCATCAGCATCGTTTCGAAATCTCTGTAATGATGATCGAGCAGCGTGCGGGCCAGCATGTATGGGCTGGTGACCGTGAATTTGAACGGGCCGCCCGCGACATCGGCCGCGCGCTGACAGTCGGAAAGCAAATCCAGCGAGCCTTCACTCAGCAGGCCTTCGACAACGACCGCCGGTTTGGTTCGGAACCCCATCTGCTGTAAGCGGGCGAATTCCTCGGATTCACTGCGGCCAAAGTCTGCTCGCGTGCCTCCCATCGGCCGCACGAAATACTCGATCATGCCATTCGTTTCAGGGTGACTGGGATCGAACCGGTACAACTCGCCGTCGGTTGGTAAATCGATCCCCGACTGCCGTTGCGTGTCGAACACAACGCGCGTGGCATCGACAACAGCCGATTCACTCGGCGCGGCCAGCAGCCAATCGGGCAATGGATATGAGCCAACTGTTGAAGTCAGGATCCGTGGTCCGCCTTCCATTGGCTGTTTGGGATTCGAAACGCTCATGAATTCTCTTTTTTATTCGACACGACAAGAATCGGTGATTTCAACGATGTTTCCATCTTGATTTGCAAGCCTGGAAAGCTCAATGCGTTCGAGTATTCTAATCGCAATGTTGCCGTGGCGGTTGACGCCACTTACAAAGTTAGTACATTTATGGGTGTAGCGGATTCGACTAATCGGGTTTGTCTCCGGCAACACGACGTTTCATCTTTTTTCACGACAGGAATGACACGACATGGCTGAAGGTACAATTAAGCGGCTGACTGACAAGGGATTCGGCTTTATCTCAACTGGTGGCGACCAGGACATGTTCTTCCACATGTCGTCTCTGGAAGGAGTCCAGTACGAAGAACTCCAGGAAGGCCAACGGGTTTCGTACACCGAAGGACAGGGACCCAAGGGACCACGGGCCGAAAACGTCAAACCCATCTGATGACGAAAACGGCACGGAACTCATTGAAGCCAGTAAATTCCGCTGGCTTCTTCTTTTGCAGAGAGCGACGGCCAAAGTGACGCCGATGTGTTCTGCGTGAACGCCAACGTCGCGTGAAGTGTGTCGGTCGCTTCTGATGCGCACGCAAAGCGTGATTGTTCTGAACGGTTAGTCGAACTTTCGGTGCCGATCGGCGCTCAGAATGAACAACCATTGGTTGCGCACACGCCGTCGCCGTCGTTTTTCTTGCAGAACTGTCGAATTAGATCAGTTCTTCGATCACGCTGCCCTGGTCGATTGCTGGAATTGGACGGCCGGAATGGTTCACGAAGTTCAGAGTCGGATCAACACCGAGGACGCGGAAGATCGTGTGGTGAATGTCGCCGGGGCGTAGCGGCCGGTCCTTGGGAACTTCACCCAAGCGATTCGTTGATCCAATAATCTGGCCACCTTTGATGCCGCCGCCGCCCATCACGACGGACAACGCATTGCCCCAGTGATCGCGGCCGGGAGTTCCCTTGCTCAACG
>CAUZVF010000656.1:0-4356 GCA_963582955.1 Planctomycetota bacterium | reverse complement strand
GACCTTTAGAGACCTTTAGAGACCTTTAGAGACCTTTAGAGACCTTTAGAGTCGAGTAGCATGTCGCTCGCACAACCGGCACATTGCATCAGTCCGCAACAGTTTCCCAAGGAAACTTGGCGTCCTAAGCATGGAGGGCCATCAACAAGGCGTGCGGCCCATTCTCGGCCGGCTGTCGGTGGCTGGTTTACGTTTTGTGAGCGTGCCGATAACATGGCTCTCAATAGTGGCGAGGAAGACGTTACGAACAAATTCGCAATGAACTCTTTGGGATCGACGCACATGAAAGCTCAAAGTCTCGGCCGAATCACTGGTGGTGTTTCGGTGGCGCTGCTTGCCCTCTGCTTCGTGGATTCCATTCAGGCCGGAGACGAACCAAAATCGCCGAATCCCATTAAGAACAGGAAGGACGGGGCCGAGATGATTCTGATTCCCGGCGGCAGTTTCTTGATGGGATCGACAAAGGAAGAAGTCGATGCGCAGTTCCGAGAGACTGGGCTGCCCGAGGATTGGAAAGAGCACACTCGAGATGAAGAGCCGCGGCACAAGAGAACTCTGAAGCCGTTCTACATTTACAAGTACGAAGTGACGAACGAGCAATACAAAGCGTTCATCGACGCTAGCGGACACCGATCGCCGCCACATTGGAAAGGCAAGAAATATCCGACCGATAAAGGGAATCATCCGGTTGTTGAAGTCAGTTGGGACGACGCACAGGCTTATTGCCGTTGGGCTGGGACTCGGCTGCCGAGCGAAGCTGAATGGGAATATGCAGCTCGCGGAGCGGCTTCGGCCGATGGAAAGCCGAGCCGCGCGTTTCCGTGGGGAGACAACTGGGACCGTAAGCTTTGCAACAATTCGTCGTTTCACGCTGGAAAAGATCTTCAAAACGCCGACGACTGGAATGAGTGGTACAAGGGAGATCAGAAATCGCGCTATCCGCTGACTTCGCCCGGCGGCTCGTTTCCGAAATCCGTCAGTCCATTTGGAGTTCACGACATGGCCGGAAATGCCTGGGAATGGTGCGCCGAGATTCACGCTCCATATCCCCAGCAAAAACCCGACGACGCCAAAGACAAGAAGATGCGGGCACGCCGCGGCGGATCATGGGCCAACGTCGCGTTGCACATCCGCAGCGCGGATCGCCAACCGGCGGCTCAGGGCAATCTGAATCTCTACACGGGATTTCGCTGCGTGAAAAACCCGTGACGCGATCGAGTAGAATGCACCACTGATAACGGTAGCGGCTTGTGAGCGATTGGTCCGGAAGTTTCCAATCAGCCACCAGCTCGGGAGGGATGTGCGTCAATGAATCGCTTGCCGTTAAACGAGGCCGTGTCAACATCTTTCGTCGTTAATGAACTTCCAAAGTGGCGCTGTCCACCTACCATCTTGTCAGCAATTGTTACTTATCGGCCGCGAGCATTTCGGTATCGAACTCGGCTTCAAAACGCAATTTGGTATTAGACGTCTTTTTCGGCTCCTTCCGGGCTGCCTTGCCGCTGATGCGATTGCCATCGATTTTGACCGTGACTTCGACTCCTGAATTGCTGCTGATCGAGATGCTGTCGGCCCAAGCAAACAGAGACATTAACTTTCCGTCTTTGTCGAGCGTCAGTTTGACGTGCGGGCCACGAGCAAAGTACGAATCGTCGTTGCCGTCCTTGGCGAGCATTTTCTTCAGACCTTCGAGTTGTTTGGGTGACATTTTGCGAGCCGTCAATAACACCACGGTGCAAGGGTCGTCGAAGAACTTAGACCGGTAGGCCGTGGCTTCCCGCAACTTGTACGCTTCGTCGCCGATCCACAGAGTTCCAATACCGGGCGTCCCGTCATCCTCGGTCGCGGAGTCCGAAACCGACTCAGGTTCTCCACGACCCGGTTTGGGAAGATGGACCACCCAACTGCCATCGACTTTTCGAAACTCGATAGGCCGCATTCCCCTTTCGGAATCAACCTGGGCGGTTGCGATATCACCATCGATGGTGACTTCGCCGAGTTCTCCCACTTCCATGAACCCGGAATCTGAATCGTCGGCGTTTTCGCTCATCCATTTTGAAAGCTCGCTCACAAGTGCGGGAAGATCTTTCACCGACTTGATCAGTGATTCCGGACCGGCATTTTCATCACCGGGTTCCGGCTCTGCATTCACATCAATGCCGTGTTTCTTTAACAGCTGGTCGAGAGATTCCTGTTTTGCCTTGTCGGTCGTCGAGAAAGAGGCATCCATGACCATGCTGGCAGTAAACATCGTCTGCGATTCCTGACTCAGCACGTTGATCACTTTGGGCCATTCCCCGGCTTTGGATGCCTGAACGAAAGCATCAAAAGCGGCTTTGGGAGTGTCAAAGGTCGCAGCCTTTTTTTCAGACGTCGTAGAAACCTTCGTTTCCGGCGCCTCCGAGGAGGTTGAGTCAGAAGTCGCCGACGGTTCGGGGTCTTCAGATCCGCAACCAACGATTGTTGCGACTGCGATTGAGAGAAATGACGAGAGGACGAGGCGGAACATTTTCTGACTCCTTCGAATGTGGGAAGTGAGTAACGATTGGACTGTGAAATCCGTGTTTTTTCAAACAAATGGCCGACATCCAATCAGCTCACTCGTTATGCCCTGGCTGGAATTTAGTTTTTTCAAAGACAATTATCAATCATTGGGGTCATCTAGAATCAGCAATTCAAGGTCGGGAATGGGACATTCTTTTCCTCGAAAAGCGTTGACGCGCGGTACTCAAATGACGAGATGCGGTTACTAAAAAGCCCACAGGAGATGATGTCATGGTGGCTTAATCGGATGAATGCCGTCTAGAATGGCCAATTCACCCTGCACGAGAATCGCGACACACAAATCCTCGTCAATGTCCGAACAAGCAACACAATTCGATTCGATCGATACTGCCCTCGCCGCGATCAAAGTGGGGAAGTTGATCATCGTCGTTGATGACAAGGAACGCGAGAACGAGGGTGACTTCATTTGCGCGGCCGAGACGATCACTCCGGAAGTCGTGGATTTCATGCTGAGACGCGGGAGCGGAGTGCTGTGTATACCTCTGGTCCAGGAAGTGGCCAATCGGCTGCGGTTGTCGCCGTTGGCCGAAAACGATGTGAGTAATGCGCCTCATAAGACGCATTTCCTGATTCAAATCGATCATCGTGATGCGGGAACCGGAGTCAGCGCCGCGAATCGCTGTAAGACCATTCGGGCTCTTGTGGACGATTCTTCAACAGCGGAAGACTTTTATCGTCCCGGACACCTTTCACCATTGTTGGCCAAAGAAGGCGGTGTCCTTCGCCGCGCCGGACATACCGAGGCGACAATCGATCTGATGCGCATGGCCGGCATGAAACCCGTCGGCGCCTTGATCGAAATCTGCAGTGAACGTACCGACGGAATGGCCGACGCCGACGAACTGCATGAAATTGCGCGGGAACACGGTATTCCAATCATCTCGATTGAAGACTTGATTCGGCACCGAAGATTGCGGGAACAACTGGTTCATCGCGAGGCTGAAGTCAAAATCAAGCTGGCCGATTACGGCACTCCCTGCGTCATTCCTTACCGCGTCGAACACGAAGACCAAGTACCCATGGCGCTTGTGTGGGGAGATCTCAGCTTGACGGAAGCCCCGCTGGTCCGTGTTCACTCGTCGTGTTTTACAGGTGACGTACTTGGTTCGCTGCGGTGTGACTGTGGCGACCAACTTCACATGGCCATGAAGATAATCAGCAACGAAGGCGCTGGAGTTGTCGTCTATCTGCCTCAAGAAGGCCGCGGCATTGGGCTGGTTGCCAAGCTGAAGGCCTATCAATTGCAAGACCAAGGCCTGGACACCGTCGAAGCCAATCACAAACTCGGTTTCAAAGCCGACCAGCGCGATTACATGATCGGCCTTCAGATTCTCAAGGACTTGGGACTGAGCAAAGTCCGGCTGCTGACCAACAACCCCAAAAAGACTGAGTCGTTCGAGAATACGTGGGACCTAAAAGTTGTCGAACAAGTGCCAATCGTTGCAACTCCGCATCAGCACAACATCCACTATCTCAACACCAAACGCGATAAGCTCGGACACAAGCTGCCGCCGTCGATTGGCGACGCGGCGACCGGGTGATTTTCCTTTGATTTCACGTCCGACCGTCTCGCGCGAGTGTGGCCGCTGAATCTGCACTTCCCCGATCATGAAGTTGAGCATATTCTCCGCTTTCAGTGGGGCCATTATCTAAGGATGCACAAGCCATGGATGGCAAACGCGATTCGCCACCAGAATCCGACCAAACGAGTCCGCATTACGTCATTCGCGGCGGTCGACGTCTTGAAGGGACGATATCCGTCGGCGGTGCAAAAAACGCGATCGGAAAGCA
>CAUZVF010000655.1:0-4362 GCA_963582955.1 Planctomycetota bacterium | reverse complement strand
AAGCCACCACGCTGGTTGGCGAGATCATCGACCTGTCGTGCTATCTGCAAGTTGGCAAGCATGGCGACAAGCACCGTGGTTGCGGACAAAAGTGCGTTGCGGCCGGCCAACCGGTCGGACTGCTGACAGCCGATGGCGGTGTCTATATGCTGATCGACGAGGAGCACAACGACCGACGTGACAGCCTGACCGTGTTCCGCAAGGCGTGCATCGAACACATGGCGCACATCGTCACGGTCAATGGAACTCTGACCGAAGTCGAAGGCCAACGAGCACTCTACGTGCAAGGTTACGTAAAGAAGCAATAGAAATAGTTTCAAAACAAGTTGACGTCGCATTTTGACCGTAGCCGGAGTCACACGACTTCGGGGAATTGAGGGTTTCCTTGCGGCCCGAAGTCTTGCGACTCCGGCTACGGCAGGCTCTTGCAACGGCCACCAATAACATCTGGGATAGACACCAATGAGAAGTCGGTTCACATCCGCATCAATTGGCGGAGCGTGTCTGTTCGTCATTGCCGCGGCATTGGCGAATGCTCTCGCCGGGGACAAACCAGTCGACGAAGAGCCCGATTCGCCTCTCGGTTTGCCGCCGGTTTATTTCCCGGAAGACAATCCGTATTCGAAGGCGAAAGTCGAGCTTGGCCGGTTGCTGTATTTCGACAAGCGGCTTTCGTCGGACAACACGGTTGCCTGTGCCAGTTGCCATAGCCCCAAACACGGTTTTACCGACGGGGCTCCCGTGTCGACCGGCATCAAGGGGCAAAAAGGTGGCCGGAGTGCTCCGACCGTCATCAATCGTGCGTTCAGCCGTCGACAGTTCTGGGACGGCCGCTCTTTTTCGCTGGAAGATCAGGCCAAAGGCCCCGTGGCCAACCCGATCGAAATGACGAACGAAAAAGATCCGAAGAAAGCGCATCAGGCCATTGTCGGCAAACTGAAGAAGATTCCCGGTTATGTGTCTCAATTCAAAAAGGTCTTCGGGACCAAAGACTTCACGATGGACCATGCAGCCAAGGCCATCGCAACGTTCGAGCGGACTGTGCTGTCGGGAAATGCTCCGTTCGACAAGTACAAGAACGGCGACAAGAAAGCGATGAGTGCGTCGCAGGTACGCGGCATGGACATCTTCTTCAAGAAAACCGCTTGCGACAGTTGCCATTTGGGATTCAATTTCACGGACGGTTCATACGTCAACATCGGCATTGGCATGGACAAAAAGGATCCCGACCT
Source organism: Planctomycetota bacterium (assembly GCA_963582955.1). GTDB lineage: Bacteria > Planctomycetota > Planctomycetia > Planctomycetales > Planctomycetaceae > CAUZVF01. Next base: position 3,130 of record CAUZVF010000655.1, on the reverse strand, counting down.
GGGCCGTTATTACGTCAGCAAACGTGAAGACGACAAAGGCGCGTTCAAGACACCGACTCTTCGGGAGATCGAGCACACCGGCCCGTATATGCACGATGGCCGCTTCAAGACTTTGGAAGAAGTCGTCGAGAATTACGACAAGGGCGGCATTAAGAACGCACATCTCGATCCACGTCTGAAACCGTTGAAGTTAACTAAAGAGGAAAAGAAGGACCTCGTCGAGTTCCTGAAAGCGCTCAGCGGTGAAGGCTGGCAGCACCTCAAGCCGCCGAAAAAGTTTCCGAAGTAGACGTGATTTAACGATTGTTAAACGGAGGCGGGTTTTTGAATCCGTCTCCGTTTGTCATTGGGCGTTTAACCGCGAGCCATCGGCGAGCGCGTTAGTTCTAGCGTGTGAGCGGCGCGCTCGCCGCTGGCTCGCGGTTAAACGATTCCAAGTACAATCGATCGTTCGCTCGGAAATGTGTATGCTATGGCCGTTCGGAAACGGGACTCTTCGCAACTTGACAGTTAACGGATTGACCGACGATGACCAGGACGAGAATCGCCGCGGCTCTGAAAGATGGCCAACCAGGACAGGAAACCGAAGTTTGCGGCTGGGTCCGCACGCGACGTGACTCGAAGCAAGGATTCTCGTTCATCGAGTTGAACGACGGAAGTTGCATGGCCAACTTACAGATCGTCGTCGATGCCGACACCCCGGGTTACGAAGAATCGATCAAGAGTGTCACAACCGGTGCCAGCATCGCCGTCACGGGCGAGTTGAAAGAATCTCCCGGTAAAGGCCAACGAGTCGAACTGCAGGCCAAGACGCTGGAAGTCATCGGAACAGCCGACGCCGAGAAGTTTCCTCTGCAGAAAAAACGCCACAGCTTCGAATTCCTGCGCGAGATTGCTCACTTGCGGCCCCGGACTAATACCTTCGGAGCCATCGCACGGGTCCGCAACTGCATCTCGGCGTCAATTCACAATTTCTTCCAGTCGCGTGGATTCCTCTACATCAACACGCCCATCATCACGACCAGCGACTGCGAAGGCGCGGGTGAGATGTTTCAGGTCACGACGCTCGATCTGGCCCGTTTGGCTCAGATTCAGGTGGAGATCGATTTTTCTCAGGACTTTTTCGGCAAGCCGGCCTCGCTGACTGTCAGCGGCCAATTGGAAGCCGAAATCTTTGCCACGTCGCTGGGCGAATGCTACACGTTCGGCCCAACATTCCGAGCCGAGAACTCAAACACGTCCCGGCATCTGGCCGAATTTTGGATGGTCGAACCTGAAATGCCATTCTGCGATCTGAATGGCAACATGACGCTGGCTCAAGAGTTCATTCAATCGGTCATTCGCGACGTTCTGGAACAATGCCCCGAAGACATGGACTTTTTCAACCTGCGGATCGACAAAACCGTGTTGGAAACGCTGAACAATATCCTTGACAACGATTTTGTTCGCTTACCGTATACCGACGCCATCGACGTCCTGACAAACAGCGGCCAAGAATTTGAATACGCCGTTGAATGGGGCAAAGACCTGCAATCGGAACACGAACGGTTCCTGACCGAGCAACACTTCAAGCAGCCGGTGATCTTGTACGATTATCCCCGAACGATCAAACCGTTTTACATGCGGTGTAACGACGACGAAAAGACCGTGCGTGCGATGGATGTGCTTGTCCCAAGAATTGGCGAGGTCATCGGCGGCAGCCAACGCGAAGAACGCATCGATGTGTTGACTGGCCGAATGCAAGAATGCGGGCTCGATCCCGACGAATACTGGTGGTACATCGACCTCCGCCGCTACGGCACCGTGCCCCATTCAGGGTTCGGGCTCGGTCTGGAACGCATGGTTCAACTCATCACGGGAATGACCAATATCCGCGATGTCATTCCGTTTCCAAGAACACCAAAGAACGCGGAATTCTAAGGATGTGGCATAATTGTTAGGAAATTTCATATTCGACGACTCGACGAAATGTCGCGTGCCGATATAATGGAACGTTCCAAACCAATGACGCGGGGTGGAGCAGCCCGGTAGCTCGCGAGGCTCATAACCTCGAGGTCGCAGGTTCGAATCCTGTCCCCGCCATTTCAAAACCCCCCCGGGTCGGAGAGGCCGCCACGGGGGGTTTGCAATCACCGGAGTCCGCGAAGCACTGCATAAGCAACCCTTTGAGCCTTTCGTTATCTCTTTGGCCGACGGACGCTCTCTGCCGGTACCACATTCTGATTTCGTAGCCGTCCATCCGCGACGCATTGTCGTCATTTCCGACGATGGCTCTTGCTCCGTCATTGAACCTCTGCTGATCGCTTCGCCGTCATCAAAAATGTTGGGGCGAAAGTATGGCCATTGGCCACAACGGGGTCGAGGTCCACGTGCCGGCGCACTTCGCTCGACAGGCAGTCGAGGACTAACGCGCTCGCGGTTAAACGATTGGCAATGACACAATCCGGAAACTCTATTTTGCAGCAGTGCGATTGGCTCCGATGCAATACAAGTGCTTTTCTCCACGAATGAAGAGTTGTCCGTTGGAGATTGCGGGTGAAGCATAACTTCGTTCACCCAGATGATTGTCGGCCACGATTTCCAGTACTATTCCCGGACGAATAACTTTCGTTCGGCCATTGTCGGCGACGCAGTAGACCAGACCATCGGCCGTGATCAGTGAAGCACTGAAATGACTGCCTAAACGATCTTGCCAGAGTCGCTCGCCGGTTTTTGCGTCAAAGCAATTTGCCGTGCCGCGGTCGTCGGCCACGATCAAATAACCGTTCACAACGACGGGAGAAGGAACGTAACACTTCGCATTCTTGGCATGCCACGCGACGTGAGAATCGGTGACGTCTCCGTCTCCGTCAGGCCGGATTCCCATGACGTGATAGGTTGGAAAACCGGCCGCCATGAAGAAGAGATTGCCGTCGTAGACCATCGATGCCACGAACTGCTCGGTCGGCCCTTGAATCTTCCAGTATTCCGATCCGTTGCGCGGGTTCAGGCTGATGATGTGCTGGCTGCCGGAAAATACCATTTGAGTCCGGCCGTTGATCTCACGAATAATCGGAGTCACATAGCTACGGATCCCGTGTTCGCGAGGCACCTTCCAAACGGATTTGCCGGTCGACTTGTCCAATCCAAC
>CAUZVF010000654.1:0-4378 GCA_963582955.1 Planctomycetota bacterium | reverse complement strand
ACAGCCTTCAAGTTGACTCTGCACGCATTCAGACGTCACGAAATCGAAATCTCAGACCCCGCCAATCCTTGGAATGCAATAGATTCACAACCTAGGAGCGAAAAGCGACTATAAGTTATTTCTCGGTCTGTGCTTCATTCTAGTCACCCATCAGTTTCTTGATTGTCGGCTCCATCGCTTCCGCCCACATTCGGTATCCGTCTTCGCGGGGATGCAGAAAGTCGGGCATGATGGCTTTGGGAAGGACGCCATCGTCCGTCAGGAAGGTGGAGTTAATATCCAAGAAAAAAACGGTTTTATCATCGTCATAGTCTTTGATGATCTTGTTGATTCCGTCGTTAATCTTTCTCAGCCTGTTGTCTTTGTAGGCTCCGCGCGGGAAAACGGCCAGCAACAGGATCTTCGTCTTCGGCAATTTCTTTCGCAGTTCCCCGATGATGGCCTTGATTCCAGCGGCTGTTGCCTTGGGGGGATCCTGGCGGTGTCCGGTGTTGTTGGTGCCGATCATGATGACGGCCAGCTTGGGAGTAATCCCGCCAACCTCGCCGTGCTGCAAACGCCAAATCACGTGCTCAGTCCGATCCCCGCCGTAACCAATGTTGAAGGCGTTGCGTTTGGCGTAGTAATTTTCCCAGACCTTTTTGCCGTGGCCTTCCCAGCCGTGCGTGATCGAGTCTCCGATCATTAGCAGATCAACCGTCTTCTGTTCCTTCAGAGCTTTCAGTTTCTGCTCGTGCCGTTCGGTCCACCAAACGTCCGGCCTCGATTCCGGCGTCACGGCCTTGAACTTCTTTTCGGCATCATCGGCAGTGAGTACCGGGCCAGAGATCACGGCGAATGCCACAAGTGTCAGTATCAAGAATCTCGGCTTCATGTTGTTCCCTCTTGTGCTGTTTGGTTGACGCGGAATCAAACTCTTACCTCTCATTTTCTTACCTGGAACCACAATTTCAATGGGCCAAGAAAAAGTGTTCGTTTAACGGCGAGCGGGCACCGACCGGAGGTTGGTCGTCGACCGCGATTGTGGAATCGGACTCACATTGCGAAACGCAGTCGCCTCGCCGTTAAACACGCGCGCAACCAATGGTTGAATGTTCGGAACGCCGAAAGCGCCGGTCGGCGCCGAAAGTCCGAAGCACCGTTCAGAACAATCACGCTTGGCGTGCGCAACGGTTAGATTTTCTCCACCGACAAGAAAATCGTTCTTCAGTTGCCAATCGAAAACAGTTGTCGCGTGGTTCGCACATAGATGCTGCGGCCGGCTAATGCGGGCGTCGCGAAAATCGGTTCATTCAACGAGTTGCGATGGAGAAATTCAAAATCCGGATCAACCTGCACGACGAACACGTCTCCGTCTTCGCTCGACAGATACAGTTTTCCGTCCGCGGCGACGGGTGACGCCGTGAAACCGCCGCCGTTATGCGGAATGCGTTTTCGATATTCGAGTTCTCCGCTTTCAACATCGTAACAATCCAGAACTCCGTTCATATTGAGCACAAATAGTCGGCCGCGATAAACGATCGGTGTTGCGATATAGGGTCCGCGGCGCGGTTGGCTCCAGGCGACGAACTCGTTTGAAACTTGTCCGGCTTTCAGACTAATGTCCCCATTCACGCCGGCGCGAATTGCAAAGATGGGAGCTTCCGGATGCCGACCACTACAGACGACCGCTAATTGTTGATGGCGAATCGGCGTCGGCACGGTGATCTTTGAACTGCCGCCGAGCCGCCAGAGTTCCTTTCCAGTCAGCGGATCATAACCGCGAATGAAATTCGATCCGTTGGTAATCAGTTCAACGTGTCCGTTGCGTTCAAAGATTGTCGGTGTCGCCCAAGATGGCAGTTCGTCTCGGTCGGTTCGCCAAACGGTTTTGCCCGTGCGGACGTCGATCGCGCAGACGAATTGTTTGTCCTGCGTATCGATCTGAATGATAATCAGATGCTTGTAAATGATCGGAGAACTACCGGTGCCCCATTCATAGCTCGGGATGTCGTATGCACCGGCGTCGAGCCGTCCAAAATTCCTTGACCAGATGCGTTTGCCATCGAAGTCAAAGCAATGCAGACCTTCGGACCCAAAAAACGCAACGACATGCCGGCCATCGGTGGCGGGAGTCGAGTTGGCATAGCTGGCTTTCGTGTGACGTTTGTCTTTCGGTTCGCCCTCGGCCGCCACTCGTTCCCAGCGGACCCTTCCCGTTTTTCGGTCGATGCAATAGACGACCCATTTCTGAACCGATCGATCGGCCGACGCGTCGCCTGAACCAAACAATCCCGTTTGAACGATGCGATTGCCGGCGCTGCTGATGGCCGAAGTGACGAATACCGAATTCTCCCAAATTATGGGACTGGAATGACCAAGACCGGGAATCGGGATTGTCCAACGCACGTGCTTTCCATGCTCGACATCCCATTCATCGGGAAGATGGGCACCGTCACGAACTCCGGATGCGAACTCGCCGCGGAATGTTGGCCAACCCGAATTCGATTGGCCAACAGTCGGTCGTGCGATGTCATCGGACGCCGATAGGGTGGGACCGGCGCAATCCGCGCACACCAGAGCGATTGCCGAGGCCAACGCAACACGCATAGCAGTGACTTCGCGAATGGGACGAAGTAATTTCACGACAACCGGTCTCCCGGAAAAGGTGCGTGGATGACGTCTCGGGTGAATCAGCCATTACGTTACTAAAGCCTGGCTTCCACGGAAATGCGACACAGGCGATTTCGTCCCCTTCGCTGTTGATTTCACTCTGTCGCCCGGGCAATTCTCCGGGCGATAGTCGGAAGAATTCCGATAGGCGTGCTGTCTCCACTTCTTCAGATCAATTCCGCAATCGGACGTGCGCCGTCAGGCAGCAAATAGTCGGGCCGACCGGCGTGATCGGGAAATTGCAAGTCGGCGTCGATGCCCAGCACGTGGAAGATCGTCGCCATCAGGTCCTTCGGAGTGATCGGAGTTGTCACAGGCGACTCGGCCGTTTTGTTCGAGCGTCCAATAACCTGTGCCATTCTCAGGCCACCGCCGGCCAATGCCAATGTCGACAAAGCCGGCCAGTGATCGCGTCCGCCGTACTGATTGATTTTCGGAGTGCGTCCAAAGTCGCCGGTAACAATCAACAGAATCTTCTTGTCCAAACCACGTTGCACGACGTCGTTGATGAACGCCGCGACGGCGTGATCCAGCATGGGGCAGATGGCCCGCAACTGCCTGTCCATCGGAGGTGCATTCCCTTGGCTGGGGCCCAGATGCATGTCCCATGCGAACGGAGTGTCGGACGACGTCGGCGCCCAACCGTAATTGAGCGTCACGAATCCGCAACCCGCTTCACACAGCCGTCGCGCGGCTAGGAGCTGTTCTCCCAGTCCCGGACCATAGGCCGCCCGCGTCTTGGGATCCTCCTGGCTGATATCAAACGCCTCTTTCGATCGGCCCAGGACAAGTTCCAGGGCTTGCTGCTCGAACGAATCCAATCCCGACATGACGCCGGATTGGTCGACTTCGCGTTGGATGCGATCGAGTCCCTTCAGCAACCGGCGTCGATCCGTGATCCGATTCGACTCGACTGCCAAATTCAGATTGTTTCGCGTTTGGCCTGTCGCATCGAACGGAGCGTTCGCGACGCCGAGCCAAAGCGGCTGGTCGAAATCGAAGCTGACTGTTTTGCCCAATCGCACGTATGTCGGTACTCCAGAAACCGGGTGACTAACGCCTCGCACCTTGGTCGTGATCGAGCCGAACGAAGGTCGTAACTGCTGCTGCGCTCCGATGGGTGCGTCGGTCGCCGTCAGAACATAATGGGATGCTCCCAAGTGATCGGGATTCGTGTGGCCAAACGACCGCACTACCGCCATCTGATCAGCCATCCGTGCCAGTTTTGGGAACACGGCGCCGAAATCCACTCCGGAAAGACGTGTCGAAACCGATCCGACCATGCTGCGGTATCCCGAAGGAGCTTCCATCTTCGGATCGAACGTCTCGATATGTGGTGCTCCGCCTTGCAACCACAGCCACACGACGGACGTGTCTTTGATGAGGCGTTTCAATGAGGCGGCTTGGGCGCGGGAACGCAGCAACTCACTCAGACACAGCCCTGTTCCGCCGAGCGCGCCGATTCTGATCAGCGCACGCCGTGAGAGTCGACGGCGTGCCCGATTTGTTCGATGTTCAGTATGAATCGACATAGCACTATTAAAGTCGTTCACTTTGAAGTCGGCAATGGCGGCGGATCGGGGAGTGGATCAGGTAGCAGTTTGAGGCCGTACGTTGTGACCGGTTCGCCACATTTGGGGGAATTCGAGCATGGCGCGTACCCCGATTTGATCAAGTCGCCAAAGGTTTTGACTTTCTTGACACATCGATAGCTTTCGATCTTACG
>CAUZVF010000653.1:0-4381 GCA_963582955.1 Planctomycetota bacterium | reverse complement strand
AACCGAATCAAGGTGACCGCCGAATTCACGCTGATCGTCACTGCGTTTCAGCCGCCGCGCGACAAACCCGTCGAACAAGTCGCACAACCCCGCCACCATCAATGCCACGACCGCATAAGCCAGTAACCCTTTCATCGCCAACACCGCACAAACAACCGCCGCCGCCAACGCAATCAGCGTCAATAGATTAGCGGGATCAATGAAACGCAGCGAATTCGGATGTTGACCGGTTGTGGGATCAGTCAATTGAAACCATGCTCCTCGGGAATTTTCCATCGCACACCGGATGGCGTTGTTTCACGCCGGCACCGGCATGCCGTTGTTATGACATTCAGACTCTGTCACCGTATCCCGAATACGCCACCGTTTTTGTTCCTGGCAACCACGGTAGCTCCGTAGCATACCAAGACTTGATCGCCAAAGCTGGCCAGTGCTTTACCGGGAGTGTGCTAATTTGGGGGTTTTTGTTGCCGATGCCTCACGGTCGCATGGACCGCTCTGACACGTCACCCGTCACAACGCTCACTTTGCAGACGGTCGAGTAACCCGCGTTCGTAGACGAACTCGACTCGCTTTTTTGCGATCGATGCTCGTTAGGCAGCCATTTGGCGGGCTACGAGTTCACACTCCCGTTCGAAGATACTGCGGTGCCATTCCACAGTTCGGGCGACCTTCGGTTTGTCCCCGAGGAAGGCTGCGGCAAGATCGTCACGGAGATCGGTGACACGCGGTCTTTGAGAGCTAAGCAAACGCTGGTGCGCGATACGTGCCTCTTCCGTGTGGCCCTGCTCGCTCTCGGCGTGCAGGCGTAGAACATCCGCCACTTCGCCCGTTTGATCCCCAAGAGTGGTCACGGCATCCGCGTACTTTTCTTGGCCAAGTTGGGCGACGGCCAAAGCATTTCGAAAGTACGGAACCGAAACAGAATACCGACAGTCTCGAACACCTTGCTCGAACAATTCGATGGCCGTGTCGTAATTTCCTCGCCGCAGGTGAACCATTCCTCGTACATGCAAGTCGATCCAATCTTGTCGGGATCGCGGCGAATTTTCCGGCAACAGCGACAAGGCTTCGTCGTACCGTTTCATCGCGATCAAAACGTTCGCCTTGGCGTTGAGTGCAACACGGTTTGTGGGAAACCTAACAAGCGTCTCTTCGAACTGGGCCAGCGCGGCGTCCAAGCGGCCTAACTCACGCAGCACCTCGGCGCGACCCCAGCACGCGACGGCGTCGTTGGGAAATCGTTCGATCGTGTCTTCGAACTGGGCCAGCGCGGCGCCCAAGCGGTCTAACTCACGCAGCACCTCGGCGCGACCGCAGCACGCGAATTCGTCGTTGGGGAATTGCTCGATCGTATCTTCGAACTGGGCCAGCGCGGCGTCCAAGCGGCCTAAACAGAAGTATGCATCTGCTAGTTGAACTTGGGCCTGCGCATCCCATGAAAACTCATCACTCGCCCATTGAGCGAATTGCAACTGCAATTCATGCAAATTGCGATCTTTCATTTCCTTCGCAAATTTGCAGAGCGTCTTGACTGCAAACTCTTCGTCGTCTTCTGACTTTTGTCGTTCGACCAACTCTTGTGTGAATTTTAACGCCTGCGTCTCCCGGCCCTTGTCAATGTCGGCCAGGATCGCGGCGATTTCTTTTTCAACTCGTATCCATTGCTGGTGGCTCGTCGGTTCTTTTTGGGGCTTCGGTCGGCGATGTGACTTATGGCCGCCGTTGCGGTCAGTCTTTGCCGGACGACGCGTTCTGGATTCACCGTCGGTTTCGCTTTCTTTCCGCGACGCGCGCAGTGGATTAACCCACGCAGTGATCACATTCCGATGCCCCGGCAGCTTTGTGATTTGCGAGTCGCCAAGGCACTCCATCCACACTTGTTGAACGTTGCCGGTATCGACTGCCTCGGTCAGCCTGCGGAACGTTCCAGCGTCAACGGCGACGGCCTCGAAACGTGCCTTCCCTGCATCCGCTTCAAATTTGTCGGGATCGATCTCGTCCCACGCTCGCCGCGTTCGCGCGATCACGGCCTGATCCGTTTCGAGCTTCGCCAGGAATGCGACAACTCTGGGCGCGTTCGTGTCACCGGCCAGTTGATTGGCGCGGCCGAGTTCGGCTGATGCGGGAAGGGGTGCCACGTACAGCCGGTTGGTCACATATTCGCGGACTCTCTCGGACGCAAAATGATCGTCGACACACTCGGCAGCCATCGTGCGAGTTTCCTCGTCTTCCTCGCGGTCGAGCAGAATCAGCATCAGCCGCAGGGCTCGGTCGCGTCGCCAGGCTTGTTCCAACACGTCGAGTGCTGCCTGTTGCGAGACATCCGGCAATTCCACAACGTCGTCCGCATCGGCAAGCAGATAGGTTGCGTCGCGCCAATTGCACGGAGTACGTACTTCGGGCTCTTCGACTGAGACGGCCCACACGGCATCGTCGTCACCCAGCAACGCGAGTCCAGATTGTCCCGACAGGATCGCTCGCATCAAGTATTCTCGATCTTGGCGCCCGCATCGCGAAGTTTCCGTTTCAAGCGTCGGGCAAGTACTTCATCGTCCTTTCGCCGTGGCTTTGGTGCAATGAAGCGTTCGACGGCCGTCAAATCCAGTTTACCGTAAATATGGACCTCAATGAATTCATCGGAATCGGTGCCACCCTTTTGTTTAAGAAGAGTCCCCGGAAAACTGTCAGGTTCGGTCTGATCGTCAATTTCGTCGTGCAATTTGGCTGCCGCCAACCGATGCCGGTCTTCCCAAACTGTACGATACCCTGCCGGTGGTGTTTGGCCAACTAGGATTGAGTGCTTCTCGCAAAAGACGAGTGTGTTTTCCTCGAAGACCGTTGTTCGGTGGCTTATCGCATCTTTGCGGAAGACGAACGAACATTCGCCGTAGCTGGCCGGACCTGTGCCGTCTAAGGATAAAGCCGCGAAGTTGGTGTGTTCGTGGTAGTACGGAAAAAATGTGGCGTCGACCGCCAACCGGGCACGGTCGAAATAGCTGTCTTGGGGCAATCGATCCTGATCGGTAAGTTGCTGATAGTAGGTCTTGAAAAGGTCGTTGCTGTGTTCCGAGATCTTCGTGAGGACGCCCCACCGTCGACTGATGACGGCTTGGCTCTGGCACACGGCGTCTTCGAATTGATCCAGGACAGGCTCACAGGACCGCGATTTGGCGTCGTTGCGGGCCGTAAGATATCGCTGATCCAGTTTCTTTTTCTCAGCAGGTTCCTGCGCCGCTCGGACATTGGGATAACCAAGAAACGCCTCGCAATGGGGCACATCACCAAGTGCCGAGCAACGTCGTTCCTGCACTGATTACATTGCATCTCGGTGTCGTGTCTCCAATGTCAGTTGACACTCGCGGCTAGTTTTCGATATTCGACTACCTACGACGAGAAGAAAAGGCAGCGAGTGCGAATGGTATTAAGGTTAGTCGTAACCGACGTGCGCTTGTAGTCTTGCGATGGGTTATTCACGAATTGGTCGTCGTGAAAAGAAGGATCACGTGACAGAATGTATTGTTCACACCCCACTCGAATAGGTCGTCAAAGATGACCGGTACGAACACGGCTGTTGTCTAACAACTCAAGGGGGATTGGACGAGTTTAATGGAACCAGCGGCCATTTGCTCGGCGTGTCGAAAAGCCGGGCATGATTGGCGGGGCCATTATCGGGATCCCGTGCTGACGTAGCGGCTGTTCTCGGTGCAGATTTTGCATGGCCACACGGCCAGCATGCACCTGACAAAGTTGGAGGGCACCGTTTCGGCGTATTGTCAGGCGCGGTTGAAGTTGCTTCTGGCCGGCTTATGGGTTCTGAAGCGTGCCATGGGAAAAGCGCGTGCGTTCTCAGTTTTGGTCGGCCGTCCAGGAGCTTTGTGAGATGATTTCGGGGAGTTTGTCGATTTCGCGACGGACTCGGTTCAGGCCGTGGCGACACATGTCGAAATCTTTGCTCAGATGTCGCAACACGGGAGCTTCGTCGCGGTACTCATCGTCGTCGAACGTGCTGGCGATGTAATACGATTCCTTACCCTGCCGGCTGTAATCGAGCAAGTGGTCCTTGCTGCCGGCCGATCGCAGTCGCGGCAGCGCTTCGGGATACAAACCGCTAAAGAACAACGTGAAATCACCAATGTGACGATGGATTTCCCGCTGTGGCTTTGCCGTTCGCTGGTCGGCTTCCATGAGCATCTCGGCGACTTCAGAAAGGCGCTGGCCGTTCAGGTCGCGGACGCGAAAGATGGCGTCGGTGCGGATGAATCGAACCAGCAGTCCGACCAGGTAATCGGTCAGCGGCGGGTCAGCAAGCCCCAGTTCAACCTGAAAAGTATGTTCCGTCACGGCCGCAAACAGCCGCCTGAGTGCCTCGCTACCCGTC
>CAUZVF010000652.1:0-4388 GCA_963582955.1 Planctomycetota bacterium | reverse complement strand
CACAATCCGGGCAGCGATTCTTTAGCTCGTCGACGACAGACCTTAGCTGGATGACTTCACCGACGCTGACGGCATGGAACCAGACTCGCTTGCGTCCCGCAGCCAGTTGAGGCAGTTGTCCGAGGAACTTCTGATTCCAACCCTGACGATATTTTTTTAGGACGACGATCCGATAGAGCAATACCGGCGAAACGACCAGCAACAACAAGGCGTACGCGAGATTTAGAATCCAGGGCATCCATTCCCTTTCGGCATTACCGGTAATCATTCCGTTGGGATGCCGCTTGAGGTCCCGCTCGGCTCGCGGGACCTACTTAGCGCTGCAGCATTTCTTGTATTTCTTTCCGCTTCCGCACGGGCAGGGGTCGTTTCTTCCGACGCGTGGGCCACGATTAACAATGGGATCGATAGCACGTTGTGAACCGCCGGGATCGGAAAATCCTTCGTCATCACCGGCGAATTCGACAGCGGCTGAACCGGCTTCCTCGTGAGTCGCCGCGGAAATCTGCCAAAGAGAACCGACAAATTCCGAACTCTGGTGTTCGATACGAAAGATGGCCGACGTGACTTGTTGTCCAACCCGATCCCACATTTCGTCGAAGGCACGCATCCCTTCTCGCTTGTATTCCACCTTGGGATCTTTCTGAGCATAGCTAACCAAACCAATGCCAGATCTCAGATGATCCATATAGTACAAATGATCCTTCCATGACGTGTCGAGTACCTCAAGAATTAACGACCGTTCGGCCTGAGCCAATTCGGGGCGGTATCGCTGGTCGTACTCTTGCAAGACGCGGTCGCGGGCCGCCTGTCGCGGCAGAGTCTCAAAGTCCGACGGAGCCAATTCGCTTTGAAATTCTTCATTCGCCCAATCCGATAGTTGCACCAACGCTTCCGCCTGCTGCGCTTCGAAAGTCTCGGATTCTTGGCCGTTTCGATCACCATACGCGCCGTCGAGCAGGTCTTCCAGCTTGCTCGAAACGCTGCCATTCGAATCGATGAAGCCGCGGCTTTTCTGTTCCAAGACTTCGGCAATCGCGCCCATCGGTTTGCCGGTGACGTCGGCCACATCTAATTCGGAATGGAACCGGTGATTTGCCCAGTTGACGAGTCCGTCGCGGTCGAACTTCTCGCCCGGTTCGTTCGATCGGGACAGGAAATTGGTCATGCCAACAGCGACGGGAAATTGGACTTCCTTTTCGCGATAGGAGGTTTCGACTTTGTCGTGAAGATACTCGATCGTCTCATTAACATCTTTGTCGACGAAATCGTCGGCTTCAGTATCGATGCCGAATTGTTGGGAAATCCAGGCACTCAACGATTGCCGGCCCCAGTTGCTGTCGTAGAAGACATCAATCGGCGACAAATCAATACGCTCGATCGCATCGTTCGCGCGCGATGACAAATCGTCGAATAACCTGTCACGGCCAAGTTTCTTCAGTTCACGATCGTTCGTATTCAAGCCCCATTGGGCATTGGCCCACTTCGACAACGACAGCCAATTCCATTCCCGCTTGTCCTCGACTTCTTCCGGCAAGTCAACGTCGATTTGTTCCTTGATCAGGTCTTCCGCCTGCCGGCGCGCTTCGTATTTCAGATGTTCCGCCAACTGGTCCTTTTCCATGCCGCGGATGCTGGCCGAGTCGACTTCAATGTGCGCTTGAGAATCCGACCATTCGGCGATCGTGTTCCAGTTGTAATCGGCGGCCAGGAAGTGACGTGTCCAACGGTCAATCTGTCCGGTTGCCATGTCGAGGATCAGGTTACGGCAGTTACCCCCGCCGAGTATCCGAGTGCGGTACGAATAAACCCGCTTGCGTTGTTCGTCCATCACCTCGTCGTATTCGAGCAAATGTTTCCGCTGTTCGAAGTGGCGTTCTTCGACGCGTTTCTGTGCCTTTTGAATCTGCCGCGAGACGAGCTTGCTTTCGATCGCTTCGCCTTCCTGCATTCCCAGCCGGGTCAGCATGCCCTTGACCCATTCGCCCGCGAAGACACGCATTAAGTCGTCTTCCAGCGAGAGATAAAAGCGGCTGGAACCCGGATCGCCCTGCCGTCCGCTTCGCCCGCGAAGCTGCAAGTCGATGCGCCGGGCGTCGTGCCGTTCCGTGCCAATGACGTGCAGTCCGCCGACTGCGGCAACTTCGCGGCCCTCGGCCACCATGCCTTCGCGTTCAGCGATTTTCGCCGTCGTTTCATCCCATTCCGCCTTACTCACATCGAGACGGGATTCGTATTTGCGGTTGAGTTCTTCCCACGCCATGTGTTCGGGGTTGCCGCCCAGGATGATATCGGTACCACGTCCGGCCATGTTGGTGGCAATCGTCACGGCTCCTCTTCGGCCGGCCTGAGCGATGATTTCGGCCTCTCGCTCGTGATACTTGGCGTTCAACACATTGTGCTTGATGCCAAATCGCTTCAGCTTGTTGCTCAGGATTTCCGATTTTTCGATCGAAACGGTACCCGCCAAGATCGGCCGGCCCTTCGGGTGGATCTCGCGGATCTCTTCGACGACCGCATCCCATTTCTCGTCTTCACTGCGGTAAATGACGTCGGGGTAATTGATCCGATGCAGCGGGCGGTTCGTGGGAACGGCGATGACATCCAACTGATAGATTTTCCAAAACTCGCCCGCCTCGGTCATGGCGGTTCCCGTCATGCCGGCCAGCTTGTCATAGAGTTTGAAATAGTTTTGCAGAGTGATGGTCGCCAGCGTCTGAGTTTCTTCTTTGATCTTAACGCCTTCCTTGGCTTCGACAGCTTGGTGCAATCCGTCGCTCCATTGCCGGCCCGGCATTTTGCGGCCGGTGTGTTCGTCGACGATGATGACCTCGCTGCCCTCGACGACATAGTTGACATCGCGCTTATAGAGGAAGTGGGCTTTCAATGAATTATCGAGCAGGTGCGGCCATTCCATATTGCCGGTCGTGTAGAAACTCTCGACGCCGGCGATTTGCTCGGCCACGCGAATTCCATCATCGGTCAGATGGCAGGTATGCTCTTTTTCTTTGACTTCGAAGTGCTCGTCGTGTTTCAGTTGCAGGGCAACTCGGTTGGCCTTCGAGTACTTGGTGACGTCGTCTTGGGCTGGGCCGGAAATAATCAAAGGCGTCCGGGCTTCGTCAATCAGAATGTTGTCGATCTCATCAACGATGGCAAAACCCAGATGGCCTTGTACCTGGAATTCCGCGGTTGGCTTCATGTTGTCACGGAGATAATCGAAGCCGAACTCGTTGTTCGTCCCGTAGGTAATGTCGCATTCGTAAGCCGCTTTGCGCGTCGTGTTGCTGCCGGGCTCATCCATTCCGGCACGAATGGCTCCAACCGTCAGTCCCAATCCCATGTGGACGGGTCCCATCCATTCCATGTCACGCACGGCCAAATAATCGTTGACCGTGACAACGTGGACATGTCCCGCCAGAGCATTCAAGAACGCGGGCAGCGTCGAGACCAGCGTCTTGCCTTCGCCCGTGGTCATTTCCGCGATCATGCCTTTGTGTAGGAAATACCCGCCGACGATCTGCACGTCATAATGCCGCATCTTCAAGTTTCGTTTACTCGATTCGCGCACCGCCGCAAATGCTTCCGACAGCAGGTCGTCCAGAGTTTCACCGTTTGCCAGCCGCTCGCGAAATTTCGACGCCGTCTGCTTCAACTCTGTGTCTGACTTTGCCTCCCAGAGCGACTCGAGCCGATTGACGCGATCAAGCACGGAATCGGGCACGACCGATGCATTGCCCTCTTTGTCGCGAAAGAACCCAACTTCGCGGATTTGTCGTTCGTTCGAGGAGCCAAAGAATCGGGTAATCAACCGCTCGACAAAACCTGTCAGCACGTTGAACCAATCGCCAAGTTTTTCCAGAAATTCCATAGCTGTACTCGCAAGATGTGGCGGCTGCGATATCGTCGGCCGTCCACGGAAGAACAATCAGTGGATGCCATTGAGAACCGCGTCATCTTCAGCGGAAACTCGACGTCGTTTCCACAACCGTTCCGCGACGTATACTCATTCCGGTCACGAATTCCGGTTTTGCCCCGCCATCTCTACTAATGCGATCCTCAATATTTGGCCGTGCAGAGCATAACTACCCACTTTCGCAAAGTTTATTGGTACCCAGCACACCGGTCAATCCCGTTCGACGGCCCGCGGGTCGTGGGGTCTTTTCTCCATTTTGCATCTGTCAGAGGCAAGGCGCTGGTCTCCAATTTCTTCACGTTTTGTCGTAGTCAGCGCCACGAGCGGAAGAAAAAGTGCGTGCGCAACCAATGGTTATTCATTCTGATCGCCGAAAGCGCCGATCGGCGCCGAAAGTCCGATTAACCGTTCAGAACAATCACGCTTTGCGTGCGCAACCAATGGTTGTTCATTCTGAGCGCCGAAAGCGCCG
>CAUZVF010000651.1:0-4405 GCA_963582955.1 Planctomycetota bacterium | reverse complement strand
AGGTTTTTCAGAGAATGCTGGCGTGCGCCTGTCAGCGTCAGCCATTGTGGCTTCGGCCCGCGCTGGCGATCAGATTCTTGTAAGCCGTCTGCTTGTGCCCGGTTCAGGAAACGGGCTGTTGTTGACGACTCGCACTTTAACAACTCATCGACGCTGCCGTCGAAAATGACTTCGCCGCCATTCTTTCCCGCCTCGGGGCCGATATCGACGACATGGTCGGCCGACTGGACGAAAGCATCTTCGTGTTCGACGACAACGACGGTGTTGCCGACCGCCTGCAAATCGCGAATGGCACCGATCACGCGTTCGCTGTCACGGGCATGCAAACCGGCGGACGGTTCGTCGAGAACGTAAAGCGTGTTGACCAGGTTTGAACCCAACGTCGACGTCAACGCGACACGTTGGGCCTCGCCGCCCGAGAGTGTTCGCATTTTGCGATCGAGTGTCAGGTATCCGAGCCCGACCTGCAACAGATATCCCAGCCGCGACTGAATTTCGTCGAGGACGGGTTTCGCCACGATTCGGCTGCTCTCGTCAATCGACTGCCGGAACGAATCGAAATAGCCCGCCGATTCGGCGATGCTCATGCGGCAAAGTTGAGCAAGGTTGCATCGCGCGGCCGGCTGTGTGCCAGACGATTCAGGAATCGCCGGCAATCCAACCGCTAATGCCAACGGTTGCAAGCGGTCACCGTGGCAGCTCGGACAATCTTCGTAGGTCCGCCAACGGTTCAGAAATATGCGAACCGACACCTTGTAGCGATGCCTGTCGAGCCAGCGATAGAACCCTTGAAGTCCGCCGAAATCGCGTTCAGGAACTCCGTCACGGATCAATTCCAGGTGTTCCGGCCGCAGTTCCGAAAACGGAATGTCGGTTGGAATTCCATAGTCGTCCGCAAGCGCCAGCAATTCATCCAATTCATGCACATAGGCGGGCGTCGTCCATGGCACGATCGCTCCGTCGCGCAGCGTTTTGCTCGGATCGGGAACGACTTTGTCGAACGAGATCGCTGGTACAGCTCCAAATCCTTCGCATTCCGGACAAGCGCCCAGCGCGCTGTTGAAACTGAACAATCTGGGTTCCGGCTCGATGAATTCGAGCTGACATTGGTCGCAAGACAGCAGGCCGTTGAATCGCGACACGAACCAGTCGCGACCATCAGTTTGTATTTGGTCTGTTTGGCCGGCTATTTCAATTGATTCATTCAGCAACACACACCGGTCGTTCCCAAATCGAAAAGCCAGTTCCAAACTATCGATGATTCGCTGATCCTCAGATTTTCCCGCTGAAAGCCGGTCGACGACAACCAGCAATACCATTTCCGGCGAAAACTCGAACGCGGTTGAGCCGTCCAAAGTGACGGTCCGATCGCCGATGATGGCCCGGTGAAATCCGTCTTCACCTAGTTGCCGCAGCAATTCGTCAGGGCGTTCGTCATCGGTTTGTGATCCCTCGAAGCAAATCTGGAATCGCGTGCCGTCGGGCAAAGTGCGAATCGTTTCCAATATCGATTCGGGCGTATGATTTGTGATTTGTTTACCGCATCCCGGACAACGAATCTCGCCAACACGGGCCAAGAGTAACCGCAGATAGTCGTGGATTTCGGTTGCCGTCGCGACCGTCGAACGCGCATTTAGATTGACCGAACTTTGCCGGATGGCGATTGCCGGAGGAATGTTTTCGATGCGGTCGGCGTCCGGACGCTCCATCTGATCGAGAAACTGCCGGGCGTAGGGCGAGAATGTCTCGATGTAGCGGCGTTGCCCTTCGGCATAGAGCGTGTCAAATGCCAGGCTGCTCTTCCCCGACCCACTGACACCCGTTACCACAATCAGTTTTTGAAGCGGTAAGCGCAGGTCGATGTTCTTCAAGTTGTGAACACGGACGCCTTGGAGTTCGATATGACGCACAATTGCAAGGACTCGAATGGGAAATCGAAACGGCTGACAGCTCGAATCATTCTAATTCCGTCGTGACACCAAACGAATGCAGCCCGGCTGCTGGAAGCAACCGGGCTGCGGATTCGTGATTTCATCGATGGACGCTACGCGGCCTCGGCGTCGTAATCGGAGATGCGATTTCGTGGTGCGAATGGAATCGTCATGTCGGCCTCGTCTTCCAACAAGTATCGCATCAGATAGGCGTCTTCGGTTGTGTCGTCGTAATGGCTGCGCAAAACCGAGACGGCTCGGAAATCTTGGTCCTTGAAAAACAGTTGTGCTTCGAGATTCGTTTCTCGCACTTCAAGTAGTATCTCTTTGCGGCGCTGTTGCGACAGTTTGTCGATCAGCTTGTCGACCATCTGAGTTCCCACGCCTTGGCGACGAAAATCAGGCGCGACGGCGAAATTCAGGATGTGGAGTTTGGCTTTGTGCAACTCGTAGATCATGAAGCCAACGATCTGGTGTTCGTACTCGGCCACCATGCCGATACAGTTTCGCTGGCGAAGGCAGCACAGGAAGTCTTCTTCAGTCCAAGAGAATTCGAAACTTTGCCGCTCGATATCAAGGACTTCCGCCATGTCGCGACGGATGAGCCACCGGATTTGAACCGATAACTCTTGCTGATCAGTCTGTCCCCAATTCACCATGGCCTCCTTGCCATTCTGAATCACGGCCCCGGTCATCATTGCTGACGCCAAGACAAGACTCTGACTTTTTCTAGTTTTGGAATTGAATTGCCGAGTGGGCCTCTGGTTCGAGAGCCAAATCGAGAGGCCTTCCCGACTCGAAAGGAGCGGGACGATAACAAATGGTCGCCACCAGGAAAAGATGAATCCAAACGATCCAACGTGTGTCCATAACCTGTTGCCATCGTGCAACTTCGGGCTATTCTAGCCTTTTTGTGGAATCGCACGGCGGCCACGGACAACCAGATGGTTCAGCACATTGTCAACACCGGCGACTGTTCGTGCCACATCGCACACATCCATGTCGTTGCCTCCAGGTTCGACGACACCTTCCAAGCAGACACCGTTCTTGATCCGGCGAATGACGAGACTTGAAAAGTTCACGCCAGAAAGCGAAGTCAGCCGGCTGTGAACCTCGAATTCAATCCGATGGGGCGGATCGGCGATTCCCACTGCGGGACTTGAGGGCTCTTCGACAGATGTCAACGGTGCCGAGGTTGCGGACTCATCCATGTGATTCTCGTTCCGTCGCTTCATGTGGTAACTCCTTACAACCACAGTGCAGGTACGTTCCATCAAATGTTCTGAGAGTTTAACGAGCAAAATCGAACTGGGAAGTGAAAGATTGGAATTCCGCGAGATTTCTCGCCAGATGCAGGCGTGTGAAGTATCACTGACGTCAGAAAGGTATCCGCAGTCCGTCATACGCCAATTCCACCGAAGCCGGCAGCCGGGCATTCGTTTGTTGGTGATCGAGTGAATGCGAAATGTGCGTAAAGTACGTCTGTTTCGGCTTCAATCGCTCGACGACCTGCAAACCCTGCTCGATATTGAAATGCGTCGGGTGAGGTTTGTCCCGAAGAGCGTCGATGACCAAAACGTCGAGTCCTTCCAACAGCGGCCAACTTTCGTCCGGAATGTCACTCACGTCCGTGCAAAATGCCACGTCACCAATCCGGAATCCCAGCACTGCCAGTTTGCCATGCCACATTCGAATCGGCCGAATCGTCAACTCCAGCAATTCAAACGGTTCGGTTCCAATTCTGCGAAATTCGAGCCTGGGAACAGCGCCGCGATGAGTGTTTGGATACGGCGGCTCGAACGCGTAACCGAACGACGCTCGCAGTTGCTGTTCGACGGTTTCTTCACAGTACAGCGTCACCGCGCGATCACGATACATGCCAAAAATGCGGAGATCATCGAGTCCAAAGATGTGATCGGCGTGACTGTGCGTGAAAACGGCCGCCTCTATCATTGCAACTTTTTCGCGGATCAGTTGCAGCCGCAATTCCGGCGGCGTATCGATCAGAAAATTGCCAAGCGGTGTCCGCACGGCGACTCCCGTACGAGTTCGTTGGTTTCGCGGATCGTCTGATGTGCAAACTTCGCAATCGCAACCAATCACGGGGACACCAACACTCGTTCCGGTTCCCAAGAGGATCATCTCGCGATTCGTTGCTAATTGGCTCAGATCCATAAATCTCCTGCTGGCGCTGCGGGCTCGTGTTTGTCAACAATAGTGGCTTTTTGCGAAACAGATTGGCCGGGGCCGCCGGACGCCGCGCGGTTTCTGGTCATCGATTGCTTAGTCGTCAAGCATGTTGACCTGCGTTGCACGAGATTGCAAATAAGCTGTCATTCGTAACGGCTTGTGAAATAGATAGTTAGTGGGTGTCCCGAAAGTCTCTGTGGTCTGTGATTTTCGGGCGGAACTGGCATGAGGAGTGTCGAAGATTGTGGCGCTCTTCTTTTGCCGCCGCGTCTGGTACTCGACAA
>CAUZVF010000650.1:0-4414 GCA_963582955.1 Planctomycetota bacterium | reverse complement strand
CGAACTCGTCGATTTATCTCGATTCAAAGCGATCAAAAATGGTGTCGGGTTTCGGGTTCGAATTGTGAAACGGGATCTGTTTACGGCGGACCTCAAGCGAGCCAACGTGGTGGCGTTGTACCTGTTGCCCAAACAACTTCAGAAGCTCGTCCCTCAACTCGAACAGCTCAAACCCGGATCGCGCATCGTCTCGCACCAGTTCCCCATTCCTGGCATCAAGTCAGAAAAAGTGATCGAGGTCGAGTCGAATGAGGATGGAACCAAGCATAAGGTCTATCTCTGGACGACTCCGTTGAAAAAGTTTGAAGGACAACAACTCGACGAATGACGTGCGCACGCACGGCGTGTTTGTTCTGAACGGTTCGTCGGAAAATCGGCGCTGAACCGCGCTTTCGACGCCGAGAACAATCAACCATCGGTTGCTGCTGGGAATCGTGTTCGACTCGCGTGTTGCGGGCTGCTATTGGTATATTGAACCAACCAGCCAATCGAAACAAACGATTTCGGAATCCAAATATGCTCAGCTTGATGCCATTGAGTCCCGCGAATCAAAGACGACTGAACCGGCGAGACTTGCTGCGCCTAGGCGGCATGGCTGCCATGGGATTTTCTCTGCCGGAACAGGTTCGCGCCGCAAATTCTCAAGATTCAAGCCACGCAACAGCCAAGAACTGCATTTACATCTTCCTGTGTGGAGGCCCGTCGCAGTTGGATATGTGGGACCCGAAACCGCAGGCGCCCATTCAAATTCGCGGCCCATTCAACGACATTCCTACAAGCGTCCCGGGAATCAGATTTGGCGAACTGATCCCAAAGACGGCACAAAATGCCGACAAACTGGCTGTCGTTCGCTCGATGCATCACGACAGCAATTCGCACGACATCGGCATCATGTACACTTTGCTGGCCGACTCGAAGCCGCCATCTCGCCGTGCTTATCCGCCGGTACGTAGCGACCATCCCGGACTGGGAGCCATCCTGCACAACCTATTGGGCCCAACCGCCGACGTACCGGCCTGGGTCACGGTTCCACGTCCGTTTACGACGGGAGAGCGATTCTACAAAGGCCAAACGGCGGGCTTCCTCGGTCCCAAATACGACGGGTTCCACATGAACGAGGAAAAGAAGGATTCGCTCGCATTCAAAGAATTCCAAGTCGACACGTTGCGGCCTCCGTCGGAAGTCAGTGAGCAAAGGTTTTCCAGCCGCAAGACACTGTTTGCCCAACTCGACAATCTGGCGGAACAAGAATTCGATTCCGCTCCGACCGATGCCGTGCGACAGAATTACGAAAAGGCCTTCTCGATGATTTCATCGAACGGAGCGCGCCGAGCGTTCGATCTGTCACGTGAAGCCGACTCGATGCGCGACCGTTACGGACGCAACGAGTACGGCCAGAGTTTCCTGCTGGCGCGGCGATTAGTCGAAGCTGGAGTGCGCATGGTCAACGTCTTTTGGACGTTCTACGGACCCGACGGTTGTCAATTCAATCTGTGGGACAACCACGGCAGCGACAAGAAAGTTTGCGGTGGATACAACAAGGGCCTCGACATGTTGACGGCTCCGTATTGCTGCCCGTCGTTCGATCAGGGCTTTTCGGCGCTACTGGAAGACCTCGATGATCGCAGCCTGCTGGACGACACGCTGGTCGTGGCCGTTGGCGAATTCGGTCGCACGCCGAAAATTAACAAGTGGACGGGCCGCGACCATTGGTGCTCGTGTTATTCGACAGTCCTTGCCGGCGGCGGAGTCCAAGGCGGCCAAGTTTACGGGGCCAGCGACGCACAGGCGGCCTATGTGAAGAACTCGCCCGTCACTCCCGAGGACCTGGGAGCGACCGTGTTGCACGCGTTCGGATTCTCACCGGATACCGCAATCAACGACCCGACAAACCGGCCTGTCCGGATTTCCAAGGGTAATCCCATCGTGAAACTTTTCTGAACCTGTCTTCAAGTGTGTTCCCATGAAGCCGTGCCCGTTCTGCGCCGAGATGATTCAAGACGCCGCCAAGAAATGCCGCTTCTGCCGGGAATATCTCGACGAAGACGTTGCCCAACGGCAGAGTAAAGCAGTCACGTCACAGAGGCCCTTGGGGCGTCGCGGAACACCGTGCCCGAAGTGCAATTCACGTTACCAGGAATCAGGCCCCTGGCCGTGGTATCTTGGCACGGTCGGCGCAATTCTGTGCCGAGCTGTCGTCTGTACCGAATGTGGACATCACTTCGACGCAAAAAAACCGCACGTCGACTTGGGCAAACGAAAACGCAACCTCGCGATCATCATCAACGGCATTGGCGGCCTGGGCATCCTCTTCATCATCGGCTCGCTCGTTTTGTTCGCCATGTCACTGGACGGCCGCGGCCGGTTATGAACGCAGCGGATTCAAGGCCATAGAAAATATTGGCGAGCGGCATGCGTCA
This sequence comes from Planctomycetota bacterium, assembly GCA_963582955.1. Classification (GTDB taxonomy): domain Bacteria; phylum Planctomycetota; class Planctomycetia; order Planctomycetales; family Planctomycetaceae; genus CAUZVF01. Next base: position 1,994 of record CAUZVF010000650.1, on the reverse strand, counting down.
GCTTGTCGGCGTGCTGTCGTTCGATTTCCGTCGGCAAGCTGACGCATGCCGCTCGCTAATCGACTCAGTTTGTTTGAAATTATTCCAATTCAGCATTATTCCAATTCAAGCGACGACGTCGTTTGCTCTTCCGGTTCGATGTCGGAATTGGCCATGATCATGCGGGCGCAGGTGTTCCAGCGCAGGATCGCGTCGTCGTCGCCTTCGGAGCTGTGCTTTTCGGCTTCCTCGTAATGTTCCATGGCGTCGCATAGCCAATGGTAGGCCACGTTACCACGCGCGGGCGTCATGCGGGCGAAATGAGCCTTGGCACGGCGTTCGCAGATGATGCCTGAGTAGTATTCCTTGTCATAGGAACTCGTCAAACGCGAGACTGCGTCACGGGCATCGTTGAAGTTGCCGCCTAGACTCTCGCCGAATTGGTCCGTCAGTGACAGAACTAGGTTGATCAGCGCCTGCTGATGGTTTGGATCAATAGCCAAGATGTCGCGGCAAATGCTCTCGGCATCAGCGGGCTCATTCAAGAGCCGGTAGCGTTCGACTTTTTCCAGCGCCGTGGAGATGGCCTGTTGGGATAGGGGCTTCAGTTCGAACATGTCGCGCTCCTGAGGATCATTTTGACCCGTGGAATCAGAGCAAATTTCGTTTAACGGCTAGCCGTAGGCGGGAGGAGTCAGCACGATAAAACTGTCGCCTTCGGCTTGCCGTTAAACGACGAATCATGCCGACTCTAAGGCATTTTCAGTCGAGGGTCTTGGAAAGCCATCGTACAATGTGTTGCCGCCATTTACCATTTGAAGACGATGTTAGTGAACCCATCAAACCTTCCATAGCACAACAGCACTGTAACCCGTTCCCACCACGGCTGAGGCGTAGCAAACGAATGCAATCACGAAATCGAACTTTTTGAGGCCAAGGTCGACCAGCGTAAATCGAAACCGATGAGCCCAGTGAAAAAGCGGCAAACTGACCAACACGAACCAGTAGAGTTTCGTCACGGGGTGCAACAGCACGGCCACGAAATCCTCGTAGTTCGAAATTTCGATCACTCCCAGCGGGACCAGCAGTCCCAGCAACACAATGTGAACCGGAACACATAGTGCCGCTACAACACCGCCTGCCGAGAACAGGGACCAAATGAGGGGCTCATTTGATTTCGCCACGAATCATGCTCCTTCGACTAGAACATCGTAACCCAAAGTGTAAGCGAGGCAGGCTCCGGTCGGCACTTCGTGTCCTCGCTCACGCTTCGGGTTACGATTGCATCAAACAACAAACCACCAAATGACGGCCGAAACAATGAACCACAGCAGGTAATGTGCACCCGCGACCACGAAATCCGGCAACCGGTCTTCACCGATCCGCAGCACCAAAACTTTCGGCGTCAGGTTGAACCAGGTAATCGAATGCAACAACGCGAATGCCAGTGCCACCACGTGAAACACGATCAACGGAACGCTGTTCATCGACGCGATGAATTCCCTGACGTGTGCCGCGCGGGCCGGCGTGTCGCCTGCGGGCATACTGGCGACCAAGCACAGCATCTCCAGCACAAACAGCGCCACGAAGCAGCTCGACAATTCCCGCAGCATAAACATGCGGTAGGCCGTGTTTTGGTTCCACCAATTCCACGGGATCGGTCGGACGTACGGCTTACTCATTTGCTGGCCTTTGGCATAATCCAGGACAAGTACCAATCTTTCGTACTCGCGACTTTCGCCTGCTGAATGGCGCCGGCGGGATCGACGTTCTTGGGACAGACCGTCGTGCATTCCCCCACGAACGTACATTGCCAAATCGCATCATGGCTGGCAATCACCTCTTGGCGTTGTTCGCGGCCCTGGTCTCGCGAATCCAGGTTGTACCGCATCGCCAACGCGATGGCGGCCGGGCCGACAAATTCCGGTTCGAGACCCGCGACGGGGCAGGCGGCGTAACACAACATGCAATTGATGCACATCGAAAACTGTTTGTACGTGGCTAATTCGGCCGGC